>NZ_AQOI01000160.1:0-3174 GCF_000364665.1 Xanthomonas sp. SHU 199 | reverse complement strand
CGCGACCGCGGCGAGCGGTTCGCCCGGGGCGGCATCGCCCGGCGGGCGCGGCTCCGGCGGCAACGCGCCGTTGCCGGGAACGGGCGGCAGGCCATCCTTGCGCGCGGGACCCTGGTCTTTCCAGATGGACATGGGCTGTCGTCTCCAGTCGGGGGAAGCGCGACTATCGCCGCTCTATCGCGTCGATTTTGTGACGCTTTCTTCAAAACCGCGGCACGACCGCGACCGCCGCCGGTTCAGCCCATGCCGTCCAGCGCCGGGTCGTAGGCCTGCACTTGGTTGCGGCCGCAGCGCTTGGCCCGGTACAGCGCCGCATCGGCCTTGCGCAGCAGGGTGGTGGCGACCACGCCGTCGCGCGCATAGCTGGCCACGCCGATCGACATGGTCACCGCCGGCAGCGCCTTGCCGTCCACGGTCGCGCTCAATTGCTGGGCAGCGCTGCGGATCTGTTCGGCGATGGCCTGCGCCTGTTCCGGCCCGGTCTCCGGCAGGATCACCGTGAACTCCTCGCCGCCGTAGCGGCAGGCGATGTCCTCGCCGCGCAGCCGCGTCGACAGCATCTGCCCGACCGCGGCCAGCAGGGCGTCGCCGCCGCCGTGGCCGTGCAGGTCGTTGAACTGCTTGAAATGGTCCACGTCCAGCATCAGCAGCGACAGCGGCATCTGCCGGCGTCCGCAGCGGGCCAGTTCGTGGTTGAGCGATTCTTCCAGGTAGCGCCGATTGAACAGGCCGGTGAGCGGGTCGCGGATCGACTGCAGGCGCAGCGACTCGCGCAGACGCAGGTTGCTCAGCGCCAGCGACAGCTGCTCGGCGGCGGCCTCGGCGATGGCGATGCGCGGCAGTGGACCGGTGCCGCGCCCGGCCAGGAACACAAAGCCCAACTGGGTGCCCTGAGCCGACAACGGGATGCAGGCGGTGCTGGCACCGGCCGCGTACGGATCCTCGCGCAGATGCGCGCAGGCCGAGTCGTGGCCCTGCGCATGCACGAAGTGGCTCTTGTCGCGGCGCAAGGCCCAGCAGTCCTGCGGCGCTACGGCCGGCTCGCTGCCGACCGGCGGCTCGCCCCAACTGACGATTTCCTCGGCGCGGTCGCGCGAGGCGCGCAGCAGATAGACGCTGCCGCCGGCGTCGGGCATCAGCGCGGCGAGCAGGCGTGCGGTCACCGTCAGTGCCTCGGCCGGCTCCACGCAACTCTGCAGCAGGCCGGTATAGCGGCTGAGCGCGTTGAGGTCGGCACTGGTGCGCTCCAGCTCGGTGATGCTGGCTTCCATCTTCTCGTTGGCGACCGAGGCGGCCTGCTCGGCGTTGCTGCGGTTGCGCAGTTCGCGCAGCAGCAGCGCGTACACCACGCCGACGCTGCCCAGGCCGAACGGGATGCCGGCCAGGGCGAGCACCAGCAGCATGTCGGCGCTGCGCTGGTTGGAGGTGTCGCGGCTCTGCAGCAGTTGCAGTTCCACGTCGGTCATCTGCTGTACCTGATCGCGGACCGCGCTGGAGCTCTGGTACACGCTGGGCGCCATCGCCTGCCGCAGCGCCTGCAGGCCGTCGCGCTGGTACACCGCGAGCATCTCCCGCATCTGCCGCAGGCGCGTGTCCATCGACTGCTGCAGCACCTGGATGTTGGCGATCTGCACGGGATTGTCGGAAACCAGCTTGCGCAGCTGCGCCAACTGCCGCGGCACGCGTTCGGCGCTGTCGTAGTAGAGGCTCAGATAGGCCTGGTTGTCGGTCAACTCGTAGCCGCGCAACGAGGATTCGGTCATCAGCAAGGTGGATTGCACCTCGTCGATGTTGCGCAGCACTTCGTGGGTATGCGCGACGCGTGCGGCGTCGGAGATGGCGCGTTGTGCGCCGTAGAACACGCCGGCGCCGATCAGCACGAAGACCGCGGCGGAGAACAGCAGGGCTAGACGGGTCCTGGCCCGCACACGTTGGAGAATCGGCATCGCAAAAGTCTACTGTGACGCCGCAAACGCCTTGGACCGGCGTCACAAAAGACGCCCTGCCGGCACAGCGCGCGGCACGCGCTGCGCGGCAGAGGCCGCCCCCGCATGCACGGGGACGGCCAATGACTCAATGCTGCTCGCGGTCGCCGTTGTGCGGATCTTCGTTGGCGTTCTCGCGTGCCTTGTCGGCGACTTTCTGCGCCGCATTCGCCGTCGCCTCGCTGGCATCGGCCGCCATCTCCTTGGCTGCGGCCGAGGCATCCTTGACGGCATCGGAGTTGGCCGCACGGTGCGCGGCATCGCGCGCGTCGGCGGCGACCTCGCGCCCGGCCTGCGCGACCTGGCCGGCGGCTTCCTTGGCCGCTTCGCCGGTCTGTTCGGCAGCGACCTTGGCGTCGCGTTGTGCCTGCTGCGATTCGGGACCCTGGCAGCCGGCCAGTGCGAGGGCGCCCAGCAGGGCCACGATCGGGGTCTTGTTCATGCGGCTTCTCCGTCCACGGGTGGGTGACGCGGCGCAGCCTAGGCGGACGCGCATGCAGCCTGCGTCAAGGCGAAGCGGTGGCGCGGGGCAGTGTTCAGGAAGGCGCTGTCGATGGTGGGGGAGGCGCCGTGGGGTGGGAGCCAGGCACTGCGATGCGCGCGGCTGCCGTCGCATGCGGGCCATACGGATGTGCGGATGTGCGGCGTCGGCGCGTACGCGCCGCACGTGCATGGCGCGTGGAAGCGGTGCGCATCGACCGTCGCGGGCGGCGGTGCGGCGCGTCGTGCGGGTCATGCGTCGCGCTTGCATACGCGCTACGCGTGGACGACGCAATGGCGCGGACGAATCCTGTGTGCGGGGACGCACGCTTGCGAGGCGACGTCAGCAACGGACGACGGCGCGGCATTCGCGCGAGGTACGCCGCCCTCCGGGAACACGCTGTGCCGGCATGCTGGTGGCGCCGTTGCCGCGCTGCCCGGCAAACGCCAGGCAAAGAAAAAGCCGCTGGCGGACCAGCGGCTCTTTCAGGACTGCAAAAAGCGAGAAGTGATTACTTCTTGGCTTCCTGAGCAGCGTCCTTCGCCTTTTCGGCGGTGTCTTCCGCAGCCTTGGCGGTGTCGGCAGCCTTGTCGGCAGCGGCATCGGTCGGGGCAGCGGCGGCAGCGGCCGAAGCGTCGGCAGCGGTGTTGGCGGCGGTCGCGGCGGTGTCGGCAGCGGCCTGAGCGGCG
Source organism: Xanthomonas sp. SHU 199 (assembly GCF_000364665.1). NCBI lineage: Bacteria > Pseudomonadati > Pseudomonadota > Gammaproteobacteria > Lysobacterales > Lysobacteraceae > Xanthomonas > Xanthomonas sp. SHU 199. Next base: position 19 of record NZ_AQOI01000160.1, on the reverse strand, counting down.
TCGGCGGTCGGGGCGCCGG
>NZ_AQOI01000159.1:0-1811 GCF_000364665.1 Xanthomonas sp. SHU 199 | reverse complement strand
GACACCCTCCGTCGTCGGGACTGAAGTCCCTCCCACAAGGATGCCGGCTATCCCTGTGGGAGCGACTTCAGTCGCGACGCATGGCAGCAAAACGCTGCGCAGCGAAGCCGCTCCTGCACCTGCCGTGCGTGCTCAATGTCCTCAACGTCGCGGCGTGAAGCTGGCCGCCACAGCGCCGATGTCCGATCATCGCGGTTCCTTCGAACGAGAGTGCAAGCATGGACCTGGGAATCGCCGGCAAGTGGGCGCTGGTCTGCGCCGCGAGCAAGGGGCTGGGACTGGGTTGCGCGCAGGCCTTGGCCCGCGAAGGGGTGCACGTGGCGATCGTGGCACGCGGCCAGGCCGGGCTCGATGCGGCCGCGGCGCAGCTGCGCGCGCTCGACGGTGGTGGCGAGGTGGTCGCGGTGGCGGCGGACATCGCCACCGAGGCCGGCCGCGCCGCTGCACTGGCCGCCTGCCCGCAGGTCGACATCCTGATCAACAACGCCGGCGGGCCGCCGCCCGGCGATTTCCGCGACTGGGAGCGCGAGGACTGGCTGCGCGCGCTCGACGCCAACATGCTGGCACCGATCGCGTTGATCCGCGCCACCGTCGATGCGATGCAGGCGCGCGGCTTCGGCCGCATCGTCAACATCACCTCGGCCGCGGTGAAGGCGCCGATCGACAGCCTGGGGCTGTCCAACGGCGCGCGGGCGGGCCTTACCGGCTTCGTCGCCGGGCTGGCGCGGCGCACGGTGGCGCACAACGTGACCATCAACAACCTGCTGCCCGGGCAGTTCGACACCGACCGGCTGCGCGGCAACATCGCCCACGCCGCGCAGCGCGAGGGCATCGATCCCGTCGACCTAGCCGAACGCAAACGTCGGCAGATTCCGGCCGGGCGCTTCGGCACCGCGGAAGAATTCGGTGCGGCCTGCGCCTTCCTGTGCAGCGCGCAGGCCGGCTACCTGAGCGGGCAGAACCTGCTGCTGGATGGCGGCAGCTATCCGGGGACGTTCTGAGAAGCCGGGAGTGGGGATTGGGGAGTCGGGATTCGTAAGCCGAGATTGGCGACGCGTGCGCAGAACGCGGTGATGCAGGTGGCGCTGCTGGCCGCGGCACGACGCGGGCGGCGATAATGCGCGGATGGATCCTTCCGCGTTCGACTCCCAGCACATCCGCCGCGCGTTCGCGCGTGCCGCCGCCAGTTACGATGCCGCCGCCGCGCTGCAGCGCGAGGTGCAGGGCCGCTTGCTGGAATCGCTGGACTACCTCGGCGACCGCGTCCCGCAGGTGGTGCTGGACGTGGGCAGCGGTCCGGCGCATGCCGCCGCGGCGATGAAGAAGCGCTGGCCACGCGCACAGGTGATCGCGCTCGACCAGGCGCTGCCGATGCTGCAGCAGGCCAAGCGCCAGGCCGGCTGGTGGAAGCCGTTCGGCCGCGTCTGCGCCGATGCGCGCGCGCTGCCGCTGGCCGAGCACAGCGTCGATGTGATCTTCAGCAATCTGTGCCTGCAGTGGGTCGAGGATCTGCCGGCGGTGTTCGCCGGATTCCGCCGCGTGCTGCGCCCCGGCGGCCTGCTGCTGTGTTCCAGCTTCGGCCCGGACACCCTGATCGAACTGCGCGAGGCCTTCGCCCAGGCCGACCGGACCACACCGCACGTGAGCCGCTTCGCGCCGATCGCGCAGTTCGGCGATGCGCTGATGCTGTCGGGCTTCCGCGATCCGGTGCTGGACCGCGACGTGTTCAACCTGACCTATCCGGACCTTGCCGCGCTGATGCGCGAACTGCGCGCGATCGGCGCCACCAACGCGCTGCAGGCGCGCCGCCA
>NZ_AQOI01000158.1:0-7805 GCF_000364665.1 Xanthomonas sp. SHU 199 | reverse complement strand
TCGCGCGCTGCGCGCGCAGCAGACCCTCAACGCGCTGACCGGCGCCACCCATGCCGCGGCCTGGGCCGACGCGCGCGGCGAGCTGCAGCTGATCCGCGAGGACGTCGGCCGCCACAACGCGCTGGACAAGCTGATCGGCGCGCTGGCCGGCGCCGGCCTCGACCCGGGCGCCGGCTTCGCCGTGGTCACCAGCCGTGCCAGCTACGAAATGGCGATGAAGGCCACGCAGGCCGGCATCCCGTTGCTGGCCGCCATTTCCGCGCCCACCGCGCTGGCCATCGCGCTTGCCGACAGCGCCGGCCTCACCCTGATCGGCTTCGCCCGCGATCACGATTACGTTGTCTACAGCCATCCGCAGCGCCTAGCGCGCACAGAACCCGCCGGAGAGCCCGCATGAGCAAGAAGACCATCCAGCCCTACACGCAACCGGCCGGCGGTTGGGGGGCGTTGCGCGCGGTGGCCAAGCACCTGATGGAGCAGGACGTGGCGGTGCAGGGCGCCAAGACCCTGCTGCACGTCAACCAGCCCGACGGCTTCGACTGCCCCGGCTGCGCTTGGCCCGACCGCGACCACACCTCCACCTTCGAGTTCTGCGAGAACGGCGCCAAGGCGGTGGCCGCCGAATCCACCGCACGCCGCGCCACCCCGGAGCTGTTCGCCCAGCACAGCGTCGCGCAACTGGCCCGCTACAGCGACTACTGGCTGGAAGGGCAGGGCCGGCTGACCCAGCCGCTGCGCTACGACGCCGACACCGACCACTACGTGCCGATCGACTGGGACGACGCGTTCGCGCTGATCGCCCGCCACCTCAATGGCCTGGCCTCGCCGAACGAGGCGATCTTCTACACCTCCGGCCGCACCAGCAACGAGGCCGCGTTCCTGTACCAGCTGTTCGTGCGCGAGTTCGGCACCAACAACTTCCCGGACTGCTCCAACATGTGCCACGAGCCGTCCGGCACCGCGCTCAAGGCGCAGATCGGGGTCGGCAAGGGCACCGTGTCGCTGCAGGATTTCGAACTGGCCGATGCGATCTTCATCTTCGGCCAGAACCCCGGCACCAACCATCCGCGCATGCTCGGCGAACTGCGCCAGGCGGCCAAGCGCGGCGCGGCGATCGTCTCGTTCAATCCGCTGCGCGAACGCGGCCTGGAGAAGTTCGCCGATCCGCAGGACAAGCTGCAGATGCTGCACAACGGCTCCACGCGCATCTCCTCGGACTATTTCCAGCTCAAGATCGGCGGCGACCTGGCGGCGGTGAAGGGCATCATCAAGCATGTGCTGGAGCGCGACGCCGAGGCGGCCAGCAGTGGCCAGCCGCGGCTGCTGGATCTGGAGTTCATCGCCGGCCATACCGTCGGCTTCGAGGCCTTCGCCGCCGAGGTCGCGGCCGAGCCGTGGGACACCATCGTCGAGGAGTCCGGGCTGAGCGAGGCCGAACTGCGCAAGGCCGGCGAGATCTACCTCAAGGCCGAGCGGCTGATCGCCTGCTGGGGCATGGGCATCACCCAGCACAAGCATTCGGTGGCGACCATCCAGATGATCGCCAACCTGCTCCTGCTGCGCGGCCATCTGGGCCGTCCCGGCGCCGGCGCCTGCCCGGTGCGCGGCCACAGCAACGTGCAGGGCGACCGCACGATGATGATCTACGAGAAGCCGCCGGAAGCGTTCCTGGACCGGCTGCAGGCGGTGTTCGGCTTCGCCCCGCCGCGCGCGCCCGGTTACGACACGGTCGGTGCGATCGAGGCGATGGCCGACGGCCGCGCCAAAGTGTTCTTCGCCATGGGCGGCAACTTCGCCACCGCCACGCCCGACACCGATGCCACCCACCGCGCGCTGCGCCGCTGCGATCTCACCGTGCACGTCACCACCAAGCTCAACCGCAGCCATCTGGTGCATGGCCGCGACGCGCTGATCCTGCCGTGCCTGGGCCGCACCGAGATCGACATCCAGGAGGGCGGGCCGCAGCACGTCAGCGTCGAGGATTCGATGAGCATGGTGCACCTGTCCGGCGGCATCAATCCGCCGGCCTCGCCGCAGTTGCTGTCCGAGCCGGCGATCGTGGCGCGGCTGGCCGAGGCCACGCTGGGGGCGCGCAGCGCGATACGCTGGCGCTGGCTGGTGGCCGACTACGACCGCATCCGCGACCTGATCGGGCAGATGTTCGACGACTTCGCCGACTTCAACGCGCGGGTGCGGGTGCCGGGCGGCTTCCGCCTGTCCAACGGCGCGCGCGACCGCGAATGGGACACGCCGGAGGGCCGCGCGGTGTTCAAGGTGCATGCGGTGCCCACCGACAATCCGATCCACCGCGCGCGCCGTCAGCACCCCGGGCAACTGGTGTTCACCCTGGCGACCACGCGCTCGCACGACCAGTACAACACCACCATCTACGGCCTGGACGACCGCTACCGCGGCGTGTTCGGCGAGCGCCGCGTGCTGTTCATCAACGCCGCCGACATCGCCGACCTGGGCATGCGCGCCGGCGACTGGGTGGACCTGCACAGCCTCTGCGAGGACGGCGTGCCGCGCCAGGCCAAGCGCTTCCTGCTGGTCGAGTACAACATCCCGCGCGGCTGCCTGGCGGCCTACTACCCGGAGACCAATGCGCTGGTGCCCCTGTCCAGCTTCGCCGACGAGGCGCGCACGCCGACCTCCAAGTCGATTCCGGTGGTGGTCACCGCGCATCTGGCCGACGCCGCCGCGGCCGGCCCGCGCGACATCGGGGTCGCGCTTGTCCGCTGATCCGCTGCTGACCGCGCGGTTGTTGCACCTGCTGGCCGAGGCGCCGGATGGCATGGCACTGGCGCGGGTGTGCAAGCGCCTGGACGTGCGCATGAGCGTGCTGCTGCGCACGCTGGCCTGGCTCGGCGATGCCGAACTCGCCGGGCAGCCGGGGCCGGGCTGGGTGCGGGTGGAGCGTCGCGGCGAACGCGAGATCGCGGTGCTTGCCGAGGCGGGCCGAGCCGCTGCGCAGGCGGCGGGTGCTGTCTCGCCCTGAGTCCGGCGGTGGCCGTCGGGCCGGCCTGTGATGCGCACCACGGGATGCACCCAGCCTGCCAGCCCATGGTGCATTTTTTCGCCGCGCCCGCGCCGCAGGCGGTCAAGTTTGCTTCCACCATGCCGATGAGGCGATCACGCATCGCGGGTGTCGCGTCGTGTCCGCCAGGGCAGGACACTAGCACTGCGACAACGCGTGCAGGGCCCGATCCACCGACACGGCGCTCCGGGGAGGGGCCTGAGGATGTCCAGGTTGTTGTTCAAGCGCAGTCCGTTCTATTGGTCGCTGGCGACGCTGCTGATCGGCGCGGCGCTCACCACCGCGGTGGCGCTGCAACTGCAACGGGCCAACGCGCGGCACACGCAAGCGCAACTGGACGCGAAAGCCCATGTCGCCTTCGATCGCATCGAAGAGCTGTTGTCCAACTACGACCACGGCTTGCGCGGCATGCGCGGCATGATCGTCACCGCCGGCGACGAATTGCACAGCGATCAAGTGCTGCGCTACAGCCAGAGCCGCGATCTGCGCCGCGAGTTTCCGGGCGCCCGAGGCTTCGGCTTCATCCGCCGTGTCGCGGCGGCCGAGCAGGAACGCTTCGTCGCCACCGAACGCGCGCTGGGGCGTAAGGATTTCGACATCCGGCAATTGGCGCCGCACAGTGGCGACCGCTTCGTCATCCAGTACATCGAGCCGGTGGACAGCAACGCCGCGGCGCTGGGCCTGGACATCGCCTCGGAGTCGTCGCGCCGTGGCGCGGCCTTGGCGGCGGCGCTGAGCGGCGAATCGCGTTTGACCGGGCCGATCACGCTGGTGCAGGCCGGCGCGCAACATGCGCAGTCGTTCCTGTTGTTGCTGCCGGTCTACCGCAGCGCCACCACGCCGCCAGCGGCGGCGCAACGCCTGCGCGAACTGCGGGGCTGGACCTATGCGCCGCTGCTGATGCCGCAGGTGATGCAGGCGCTGGATCTGGATCCGCAGCGGATCGAATTGACGCTGAGCGACGAGAACGCGGATGCTGGCGCGACGCCGTTCTATCGCAATATGCCGCAGGCCACGCTCGCGCAGGCGCCGCATGCCGAGTTGCGACGCGACGTGATGGGGCGGCACTGGCGGATGGACATGGTCGCCAGCCCGGCCTTCGTTGCCGCCAGCGCGCGCTGGTCGGTGCAGGCCGCAGTGCTGGGCGGCGCGTTGCTCAGCGTGCTGGCGTCGGCGCTGGCGTTCGCGCTGTGCAGCAACCACCTGCGGCGCCGGCAGATCGCCCGCGAGCAGGCGAACCTGGTCGCGGTGGTGCAGAGCTCAGCCGACGGCATCATCGGCAAGACCCTGGAGGGCGTGGTCACCAGCTGGAACCGCGCTGCCGAACAACTGTTCGGCTTCAGCGAGGTCGAGGCGGTGGGCCGGCGCCTGGGCGAGCTGATCGTGCCGCCGGAACTGATGCACGAGGAGGAGTCGGTACTGCGGCGGATCGGGCGCGGCGAGGACGTGCCGTATTTCGAGACCGTGCGCCGGCATGCCGATGGACGCATGATCGACGTGCTGGTCAGCGTCTCGCCGATCTACAACGCCCAAGGCCGGCCGATCGGCGCGTCCAAGACGGTGCGCGACATCTCCGAGCAGAAGGCGGTACGTGCGCAGATCCTGGCCCTGAACGCGACCCTGGAAAGTCAGGTGGCGGCGCGGACCGCCGAGTTGAGTCGCAGCACCGCGATGCTCGAAGGCGTGCTGAGCGCCGCCTCGGAAGTGGCGATCATCGCCACCGACCGCGACGGCACCATCACCCTGTTCAACACCGGCGCCGAGCGCCTGCTCGGCTACCGCCGCGAGGACGTGGTCGGCACGCTGACTCCCGCTGCGTTCCATCGGGCCGAGGAGGTGGCCGCCCGCGGCGCGATGCTGGCCGCCGAACTCGGGTATCCGGTGGAAGGCTTCCGCGTATTCGTGGAAAAGACCGAGCGCGATGGCGCCGACATCTGCGAGTGGACGTATGTGCGCCGCGACGGCACGACCCGCCAGGTGAGCCTGGTGGTCACGGCGATCCGCACCGCACAGGGCGAACTCTCCGGCTACCTGGGCATCGCCCTGGACATCAGCGAACGTCAGGCCGCCGAGCGCTCGCTGGCGCGCAGCATGGCCCTGACCCAGGCGATCCTGGACACGGCGGTCAATCCCATCATGACCTTCGATGCGCGCGGCAAGGTGCGCTCGGTCAATCGCGCCGGCGAGCGCGTATTCGGGTACGGCGCCGAGGAGATCGTCGGTGAGGACGTGAGCCGGCTGATGCCCGAGGCGGCCTCCAGCTTGCACGCGGCGATGGCGGCCGACGTGCCGCCGACGGGCACGTGGCCGGAACGCGTCGACAGCGCCCACGAACTGCAGGCGCTGCGCAAGAACGGCGATGCGTTCGCGATCGAGATCAGCCTCGGCAGTATGTGGATGGACGGCGAATGCCTGGTGGTCGGTGTCATCGCCGACATCACCGAGCGCAATCGCCAGCGGCAGGCGCTGACCCGCGCGCACGACCAGCTGGCGATGGCCGCCGATGCCGCCGAACTCGGCATCTGGACCTGGACCCCGGGCGACGACGCGCTGGAATGCAACGAGCGCATGTACGACCTGTACGAGTGGCCCGCGGCTTTGCGCGAACGCGGCTTGCGTTATTCCGATTGGCGGGTGAAGGTGCACCCGGACGATATCGCCATATCCGAGGCCAGCCTGCAGGCTGCGATGGAGCGGGGGACGGTCTACGACCCGGTGTTCCGGGTGCAGCGCAGCGACGGCGGCCTGCGGCATATCCAGGCCGGCGCGCACACCGAACGCGACGCGCAGGGGCGGGTCACCCGGGTCATCGGCATCAACCGCGACATCAGCGCGCAACTGCAGGCCGAGCAGGATCTGCGCCAGGCCAAGGCGCGCGCCGACGAGGCCAGCCAGGCCAAATCCTCGTTCCTGGCCAACATGAGCCACGAGATCCGCACGCCGATGAACGCGGTGCTGGGCATGCTGCAACTGCTGCAGCGCACCGCGCTGGATGCGCGCCAGGACGATTACGTGGGCAAGGCGCAGAAGGCCGGCAAGTCGCTGCTGAGCCTGCTCAACGACATCCTCGACTACTCCAAGATCGAGGCCGGCAAGCTGCAGCTGGACCTGCATCCGTTCCGCATCGAGGAGTTGCTGCGCGACCTGGCGGTGGTGCTGGCCGGCAATCATCAGCGGCCGGAAGTGGAGATCGTGTACCAGCTCGACCGCGGTATCCCCGATCGCGTGATCGGCGATGCGCTGCGCCTGCAGCAGGTGCTGATCAACCTGGCCGGCAACGCGCTCAAGTTCACCGAGCACGGGCATGTGCGCTTGCGCGTTGAATTGCTGCAGCGGCAGGCGCAGGCGGTGACCCTGCGGATGATCGTGGAGGACACCGGCATCGGCATCAGTGCCGAGCAGCAACAGCGCATCTTCCACAGCTTCACGCAGGCCGAGGCCTCGATCAGCCGCCGCTTCGGCGGCAGCGGCCTGGGCCTGGTGATCAGCCGGCGCCTGATCGGCATGATGGGCGGCGAGCTGCAGGTGCACAGCGTGCTCGGCGAGGGCAGCCGGTTCTGGTTCGATCTGCCGCTGATGCTGGATACCAACGGCGAGGCGGCGGCTGGATGCGGCTGCGCGCGCCCGCGGCATGTGCTGGTGGTCGATGACAGTGCGCTGGTGCGCGAGGTACTGACCGACGCGCTGGGCGCCTGCGGCTGGCAGGTGGAGGGCGTCGCCAGCGGCGAGGACGCGGTGGCGCGCGCGATCGCGGCCGAGCGCGAGGGCGCACGCTTCGACGCCGTGTTGATGGATTGGCGCCTGCCCGGCATCGATGGCGTCACCGCGGCGGCGCAACTGCGCGCGATGTGCGCCGCGCCGCCGTTGGTACTGATGCTGACCGCCTACCAGAGCGAACTGCTGGGTCAGACGCAGCGCCACGTGTCGCCGCCGTTCGCCGATCACCTGGTCAAGCCGGTGACGCCGTGCCAGGTGATCGAAGCCCTGGAGCGGGCCTGGAGCGGGGGTGCCAGGATCGCTGCGCCAGTGCCGGTGTCGCAGCGCGTGGCGCGTCTGCCCGGGCTGCGCGTGCTGGTGGTCGAGGACAATGCGCTGAACCGGCAGGTGGCAGAGGAATTGCTGTGCGCCGAGGGCGCGCAGGTGGCGCTGGCCGAGGACGGCCTGTCGGGCGTGCAGTGCGTGCGCGAGAGCGGCCAGGTCTTCGACGTGGTGGTGATGGACATGCAGATGCCGCGCGTGGATGGCCTGGAGGCGACCCGGCGCATCCGTGCCGACGCGCGTTTCGCGCGATTGCCGATCCTGGCGATGACCGCCAATGCGGCGCAGGACGACGTCGACGCCTGCCTGGCGGCGGGCATGGATGCGCATATCGGCAAGCCGATCGATCTGGAACAGATGGTGGAGGCGCTGCTGCGCCTGAGTGGCCGCACCGCCGCGCCGGCATCGGTGGCCCCGCAGCCGGCGCCGCCCGAGCCGGCGGCGCCGGCTGCGCTCGATGCGATCCTGGCGCGGTTCGGCAACAACGCCGGCCTGTTCGTGCGCATGCTGGACGCCTTCGCCGAGGAGCACCGCACGCTGCTGCAGCGGGTCGAGGCGGCCTTGCGGCAGGGCGACACCGGTGCCAGTGCCGATGCCGCACACGCTTTGAAAGGCAGCGCCGCGACGCTGGGTGCCGCCACCCTGGCGCAGGCCGCTGCCGTGGTGGAGCAGGACGCCCGCGGCGGACGCCTGCCCGACGTCGCGGCGACGCTGGCGGCGTTGCGCGCGG
>NZ_AQOI01000157.1:0-6254 GCF_000364665.1 Xanthomonas sp. SHU 199 | reverse complement strand
TGCGGCGGCCGCGCGCTGCTGCTGCAGTTGCGCCAGCTTGGCCTTGATCTGCGGCATCGCTGCCAGCGCGGCCTTTTCGCCTTCCAGGATCGCGGCGTTGCGCTGGGCGAAGTCGGCCGCGCCGATGTCGTTGACCTTGGGCCGGATCACGATGTCGGCGCGGCCCAGTTCCTGCTGGCCCAGGCGCTGGCCCATGATCGCGATCGACTGGTTGACGGTGCCGAGCATGCTGCCCGGGTTCTTGCCGCTGGCCTTGCTGGAGATGTCCACGGCGATGACGAAGTCGGCGCCGAGCTGGCGCGCCGCGTCCACCGGCACCGGGCTGACCACGCCGCCGTCCACGTAATGGAACTTGCCGATGGTCACCGGTTCGAACACGCCGGGGATGCTGCTGGACGCGCGCACCGCCTGGCCGGCATTGCCGCGCACGAACACGGTGCGCTCGCCGTCTTCCAGCCGGGTGGCGACCGCGGCGAACGGCTTGGCCAGCTTTTCGATCGGCTTGCCCTTGAGCTGGGCGTTGACGTAGTCCTGCAGCGCCTGGCCCTGCACCAGGCCGCCGGAGAACAGGCGCATGTCGCGGATGCTGCTCTCGTCCAGCGCCACCGCCGCCTGCTGCATCTGGAACGCGTCCATGCCGCTGGCGTACAGCGCGCCGACCACGCTGCCGGCGCTGGTGCCGGACACCACCGTCGGCTCCAAGCCATTGGCCTGCAGCATCTTGATCACGCCGATGTGGGCGAAGCCCTTGGCCGCACCGCCGCCCAGGGCGATGCCGATGCGCAGCGGCTGGGCGGCCGGCGTGGGCAGCGGTGCCGGTCCGCTCACCACCGGTGCCGGTGGTGCCGGCTTGGGTTCGCCGCCACAGGCGGCAAGCAGGCCGAACAGGGACAGGGACAGCAGCAGGCGCGGGGAGCGGAACACGGTCATGGATGCGTCGCGGAAGGAAGAAGAAGGGAGGAGCCGGCGCGAGGATAGCCGCATCCTCCTGCACCGCCCACGACTGGAGGTCATGGGGTGGGGTGTGCGGGTGCTTGGGTGAGGGTGTGGAGGCTTGTACTACGCAGTCTGCGAGACGCTGCGCGCCGTACCCTCACCCCAACCCCTCTCCCGGGGGGAGAGGGGCTGATGCGCCGCTTTAGAAGTTGTTGTCGCCGTCGAGGATGCGGCCGAAGCCGCCCAGCACCGAGCCTTCGCCGCGGTTCTGCCCGCCGCCCTGCGGCGCGGCGGCGAACATGCGTCCGGCCAGGCGCGAGAACGGCAGCGACTGCAGCCAGACCTTGCCGGGGCCGGTGAGGGTGGCAAGGAACATGCCTTCGCCGCCGAAGAACATGCTCTTGATGCCGCTGACCGGGCGCACGTCCATGTCCACCGAGGCGTGGAAGGCGACCACGCAGCCGGTGTCCACGTCCAGCCGCTCGCCGGCCGCCAGCTCGCGCTCGATCACGCAGCCGCCGGCATGCACGAACACCCAGCCGTCGCCCTCCAGCTTCTGCATGATGAAACCTTCGCCGCCGAACAGGCCGGTCATGATCTTGCGCTGGAAATGGATCCCCAGCGACACGCCGCGTGCGCCGGCCAGGAAGCTGTCCTTCTGGCAGATCAGGCGGCCGCCGTGCTGGTCCAGCTTCATCGCCAGCACCGTGCCGGGATAGGGCGCGGCGAAGGCGACCTTGGCCTTGCCCTGGCCCTGATGGGTGAACACCGTGGTGAACAGGCTCTCGCCGGTGACCAGGCGCTTGCCGGCCGACAGCAGCTTGCCCATCAGCCCGCCCTGGTTGCCGCCGGAACCGTCGCCGAACACGGTGTCCATCTGCACCGCCGCGTCCTTGAACATCAGGGCGCCGGCCTCGGCCACCGCGCTCTCGCCGGGGTCCAGCTCGATCTCCACGAACTGCATTTCGTGGCCGACGATGCGGAAGTCGATCTCGTCGGCGCGGCCGCCTGCGGCCGGCGGCGGCGGCAGGCCCGGCGGCAGGAACGTCGCGCCGCCCTGCAGGGCCGCGATCTGCGCCACCGGCAGCCAGCCGTTCTGGCCCTGGCTCCAGGCCAGTGCCGTGGGGTTGTTGCGGGCGAAGGCGACTGCATCGGCATCGTCGAACGGGCCGGAGCGGGTCTGTTCGCTGCCGGTCAGGAAGTACCACTGGGTCATGGGTGCAGGTCCTTGGCGGGTCATGGCGGCGAGTCTAGCGGGCCGCCGCGACGGCCGACATCTGTCCAACGGCAGGGTGGCGGCTGCCACCGCTGGCCGGCCGTCAGGAGACACCGCGGCACGGGTTCTGCGAACCGTTCGTCGTAAAAACCATGACAGCGCTCAAGAACGCGGCGCGAACGCCGTTATCGGCTCACTGCCGTCACGGGCCGCATCCACGGGGATGGGTGCGGTCGCATCGTCGGCCACCGCCAACCCGCCATGTAACTGGGGAAATTCAATGAAATTCAAGGTTTTACTGTTGAGCGGTGCGCTGGCACTCGCCTCTGCCGGCAATGTCCAGGCCCAGGACGGCCCCGAGCTGTCCTTCAGCGGCTTCGGCACCCTGGGCCTGGTGCACTCCACCGAGGACCGTGCCGACTTCACGCCGGACCTGCAGACCACCGAAGGCGCCGGCGCCAGCCAGCGGACCTCGCCGCGTCCGGACTCGCGCATCGCCGGGCAGGTCAACGCCACCTTTACCGACAAGTTCAGCGGCGTGCTGCAGGTCACCAGCGAGTACGCCGAGCGCGCCTCGTATGCGCCGAAGGTCACCCTGGCCCACGTCAAGTACCAGTTCGCGCCGGACTTCGCGGTGCGTGTCGGCCGGATCACCGCGCCGCTGTACATGCTGTCCGAGTACCAGCGCGTCGGCTACGCCACGCCGTGGGTGCGTCCGCCCTACGAGGTCTACAACTACCTGATGGCGATGGACGGCGTGGAAGGCGTGTACACGCGCAATGTCGGCCAGAGCGTGCTCAGCGTGCAGGGCTTCTACGGCCGCATCGATTCCAAGAAGGCCGAAGTGCACGCGATGCGTGGCCTGTCGCTGGTGCTGGACCAGGGCGCCTCCACCTACCGCGTGGCCTACATCAAGGGCAATGCCGACTACCGCACCGACGATCTGGACCGCCTGTTCGGTCTGTATCGCCGGATCAACCCGGCTCTGGCCGAACGCCTGGACACCGTCGGCGTCGCCGGCAGCTTCGCCAGCGCCGGCTACAGCTACGATCCGGGTCCGTGGTTCGCGCGCGCCGAAGTCATCCGCGCCGACTACTCGCCTTCGCTCAACGGCAAGACCACCTCCGGCTACGTGAGCGCCGGTGCGCGCTTCGGCGCGCTGACCCCGTCGCTGACCTACGCCAATGTCGACAAGAAGGCACCGGTGATCGCGCCGGGCGCCGATCCGCTGGGACTGATGACCCGCGCCGTCGCGCTCGCCGAGAACGGCCGCCACAGCTACACCGCCTCGCTGCGCTGGGACGTGTACGAGAACGTGGCCTTCAAGTTCCAGGCCAGCCACATCGTCAACAACGCCGGCTCGTACGGCAGCCTCGGCAACATCCAGCCGGGTTTCCGTCCTGGCGGCAGCTACAACCTGCTGTCGGCCTCCTTCGATTTCGTGTTCTGAGGACGACACCATGAATGCTTACAAGATTGCCGGCGCTGCCGCACTGGCCCTGTTCTGCACCGCCGCGCAGGCCGAGGTGGTGGTGGTGATGTCGCCCAAGAGCCCGGTGGACAGCCTGAGCAAGGACCAGGTGTCGCAGATCTTCCTGGCCAAGTCCAACAGCCTGCCGGGCGGCGCGCAGGCCACGCCGATCGACCAGGACGAGGGCGCCAAGGCGCGCGAGGAGTTCTACAAGAAGGTCACCGGCCGCGATGCCGCGCAGCTGAAGTCGTACTGGTCGCAGCTGATGTTCACCGGCAAGGCGCAGCGTCCCAAGCACGTGGCCGGCGACGATGCGGTCAAGAAGGCGGTCGCCGCCTCGCCCGGCGCGATCGGCTACATCGATGCCGGCACGCAGGATGCGAGCGTCAAGGTCGTCTTCAAGCCCTAATTGCCTCCGGAGAGCCTCCATGATGAGACGTCTGCTTTCCCTGCCATTGTTCTGGAAGATCCTGCTGCCGGCGGCGGTGTCGATCCTGTGCCTGCTGGGCTACATCGGTTTCAGCACCGTGGTGTTCCAGCGCAACAACGGGCATCTGGAGGCGATCCGCGACGTGCACTTCCCGGTGCTGGACACCATGACGCGCAACGTCGCCGCGCTGGACAAGATCATCAATGGACTGAACGGCGCGGCGGCGGCCGGCGACATGGACATGCTCAAGGCGACCGCGCCGATCGCGTCGCAGATCCACGCGTCCTACCAGAAGCTGCAGCAGACCGACCCGGGCAATGCCCGGGAACTGGCGCGGCTGGGCAAGGAGTTCGACGAGTACTACGCGCATGCGGCGGCGGTGGCCACGGCCTTCGCGCAGCAGCGCGAACCGGATGCGGCGCAGATGGAGGCGATGGCACCGTCGCTGGAGCGCTACCGCACCCATCTCAACGCGATGCACCACAGCGCCGACGCGCGCTTCCGCGCCACCGTGCAGAACGCCGTGGACAGTTCGATCGCCGCCAGCGTCGGCGGCCTGATCGTGGGCGTGCTCGGCGCGCTGGCCTGCATCGCCTTCGGCTGGATCGTCGCGCGCGCCATCACCCGTCCGTTGCGGCGTGCCATCCGCACCGCGCATGCGGTGTCGCAGGGCAAGCTGGACAACCCCATCGCCATCGACAGCGGCGACGAGGTCGGCCAGTTGCTGCAGGCCATGGACAGCATGCAGCGCCAGCTGCGCCGCGTGATCCAGGCGCAGACCGAGATGGGCGCGCAGCACGAGGCCGGCGTCACCAGCCACCGCATCGTCGCCAGCGAGTTCCCCGGCGAGTTCGGCAGCATGGTCCAGGCCGGCAACGCGCTGGTCGAAGGGCACATCGCGGTGACCCTGCGCGTGGTCGAGCTGATCAAGCGCTACGCGCGCGGCGACCTGTCGCAGGAACTGGAAGCGTTGCCGGGCGAACGCGCGGTCATCACCCAGTCGCTCAACGACGTGCGCCGCAACCTGCTGCGGATCAATGGCGAAATCAAGCGGATGGCCGCGGCGGCGGCCGCCGGCGACTTCACCGCGCGCAGCGACGAGGCCGCCTTCGACTTCGACTTCCGGCAGATCCTGGTCGACCTCAATCAGCTGATGAGCACGGCCGACCGCAACCTCAACGCGCTTTCCTCGCTGCTGCAGGCGGTGGCCAGCGGCGACCTGACCGGGCGCATGCACGGCGAATTCGAAGGCGTGTTCGCGCGGATGCGCGACGACGCCAATGCCACCGTCGCGCGTCTGACCGAGATCGTCGGCCGCATCCAGCACTCGTCGGCCGCGATCGATGCGGCCGCCGCCGAGATCGCCGCCGGCAACGACGACCTGTCGCGGCGCACCGAGCAGCAGGCGGCAAGCCTCGAGGAAACCGCCGCGTCGATGGAAGAGCTGACCTCCACGGTCAAGCAGAACGCCGAGTACGCGCAGCAGGCCAACCGCCTGGCCGCCGGCGCGGCCGCAGTGGCCGTGCAGGGCGGCAACGTGGTCGGCCAGGTGGTGAGCACGATGGAGGGCATCGCGTCCTCGTCGCGGCGCATCGGCGACATCATCGGCGTGATCGACGGCATCGCCTTCCAGACCAATATCCTCGCGCTCAACGCCGCGGTGGAAGCCGCGCGTGCCGGCGAACAGGGCCGCGGCTTCGCGGTCGTCGCCAGCGAGGTGCGGACGCTGGCCCAGCGCTCGGCCAATGCGGCCAAGGAGATCAAGGGCCTGATCGACGAGTCGGTGGAGCGCGTGGCCGATGGCTCGGCCCTGGTCGGCCAGGCCGGCACCACCATGCAGGAGATCGTGGCCTCGGTGCAGCGCGTCACCGACATCATGGGCGAGATCTCGGCGGCCTCGCGCGAGCAGTCGGCCGGTATCGAACAGGTCAACACCACCGTGGCGCAGATGGACCAGGCCACCCAGCAGAACGCGGCGCTGGTCGAAGAAGCCACGGCCTCTGCGCGCGCCATGGAAGAGGAGGCCGGACAACTGAGCCAGTCGGTCGCGCTGTTCCGCCTGGGCGCGCCGGCGCCCGCAGCCAGACCGGCGCAGGTGTCGCGGCTTGCGGAAGACACCGCGGCGACGGCGTCGCCGGCCGTGGCGGTGGAGGACGCGCTCGGCGCGTGAGGTGTCGGCCGCCGTGCGCGTGGCCGTCGTG
>NZ_AQOI01000156.1:0-18436 GCF_000364665.1 Xanthomonas sp. SHU 199 | reverse complement strand
CGCGCGGGCGCTTGCGCAGTTCCTCGGTCAGGCGCTGCGCGGTGGCCAGGTAGGCCTGCGCCGCGGCCGAGTCCGGTGCCGCGGCCACCACCGGGGTGCCGGCGTCGCCCTGCTCGCGGATCGCGATCGCCAGCGGCAGCGACCCCAGCAGCGGCACGCCGTACTGTTGCGCCATGCGCTGGCCGCCGCCCTCGCCGAACAGGTGCTCGACATGGCCGCACTGGCTGCAGGTGTGCACCGCCATGTTCTCGACGATGCCCAACACCGGCACCTCGACCTTCTCGAACATCTTCAGCGCCTTCTTCGCGTCCAGCGTGGCGATGTCCTGCGGGGTGGTGACGATCACCGCACCGGCCACCGGGATCTTCTGCGCCAGGGTCAGCTGGATGTCGCCGGTGCCGGGCGGCAGGTCGATCAGCAGGTAGTCCAGGTCGTCCCACAGGGTGTCGGCGAACAGTTGGGTCAGCGCCGAGGTCGCCATCGGGCCGCGCCAGATCATCGGCGTGTCCTGGTCCACCAGCAGCCCGATCGACATCGCCTCGATGCCGAAGGCGCGCATCGGCTCGATGCTCTTGTCGTCCGGGCTGTCCGGGCGTCCGCTCAGGCCGAGCATGGCCGGCACACTGGGGCCGTAGACGTCGGCATCCAGTACGCCGACGCGCGCGCCCTGGCGCTGCAGGGCCAGGGCCAGGTTCACGGCAGTGGTGGATTTGCCCACCCCGCCCTTGCCGGAGCCGACGGCGACGACGTTGCGGATGCGCGGGTGCGGGGCGAGCTTGGGCTGGACGGCGTGGGCGGGGAGACGCGGGCGATCGGTCATCGGAAAACTCAACAAGAAAGCGTCGGCGACGCAGGCCAGGCATGCGCGCGACGGAAAGGAAACCATGGACCGCACACGGCGCCGCGGACAGCGGCAGCGGCGCGGGCCGCACAGACACATGACTATACAAGTGCACCGACGCATGGTCCCGCGCCGCGGGCGGCGCGAGCGCTGGCGGATTTTGCGCAAATGCCGCGTGGCACGGCCTGCGACCGACCTTTCAGCTCCGTCATCGCGCGCCTCGGCACCGGCCCGCGCAGACGCCGGGATTGGGGCGCGCCATGCCGATGCGGCGATCACCCGCACTTGCACGCCCCACTATGGCGAGTCGCGCTCACCGAAATGGTGCGTCGGCGACCGCGCCACGCTGCCGGCGGTATCGGGATCGCCCAGTCGTCGCAGGCCTTCAACGGCACGCCCCGCCACGCCCCACATCCGTTCAGCAACCTATACAGCGAATGCCCCGCAATGGTGCAAAGCAACGCGAAACTTGTCTACGCCGGTGCCACGGCCCGGCGTTCGCCGACATTTCCCGCCTGATCGGCGCAGTTTTTGTTGGTAGACGAAAAAAGTGACACCCATGTACAAACCGCGTTAAGTCCGTGTTACGTTTGGGTTGATCGCAGGACGCGATCCCACTTTCAAGGCACACGTCGCGGCACGAGGCCCCTCGCCTTATCGATTGATTTTCGGGGAAGAGAAAGATGACTGTCCGTCATACTCGTAGTTTCAAGCACAGCCACCTGAGTGCCGCGCTGGCCTCCGCCATGCTTGTCCCGGCCGCGTTCGCCGCCTTCGCGCAGGACGCCACGACCGACGACAAGACCGATAAAGCGACGAATCTCGACAAGATCACCGTCACCGGCTCGCTGATCCCGCAGACCGAGATCGAGACCGCCACCCCGGTCACCACGATCAACGCCGAAGAAATCAAGGCGCGCGGCTTCAGCACCGTCGCCGACGTGCTGCAGAAGAGCTCGTTCGCCACCGGCGGCGTGCAGGGCGGGCAGAGCTCGGGCACCTTCACCCAGGGCGCGAAGACGGTGAGCCTGTTCGGCCTGCCGCCGGGCTACGTGAAGTACCTGATCGACGGCCGTCCGATGTCGAACTACCCGGCGCTGTACAACGGCAGCGACACGTTCAACAACATCAGCGGCATTCCGATCGACCTGGTCGACCGCATCGAAATCCTGCCGGGCGGCCAGTCGTCGCTGTACGGCTCCGATGCGATCGCCGGCGTGATCAACGTCATCCTGAAGAAGAAGATGGACGGCGCGGTGTTCAGCATCCGCGGCGGCGGCTTCTCCGAGGGCGGCGGCAGCAACTTCCGTACCACCTTCGCCGACGGCTGGACCTCGGCCGATGGCCGCACCAGCATCCTCGGCGGCTTGCAGTACGAAGAGAAGGACCCGATCTGGGCCTATCAGCGCAGCCAGACCAAGCAGTTCAACACGCAGGGCTACAGCGCCCAGCTGCCGAGCCGCGACTTCCTGGTCTACAGCCCGTTCACCAGCTACAAGTTCCTCGACCCGAACAACTGCAACAACGTGTCCGGCCTGTTCGGCGGCACCATCGCCAAGCAGCAGCGCCGCGGCTTCGGCGACGAGTACTACTGCGGTTCCAAGTACACCCCGGGCTACCGCACCCTGGATGCCGGCAACAAGTCGCTGCAGGCCTACATCCACGGTACCCATGACCTGAACGACAATGTGCAGCTGTACGGCGACGTGCTCTACAGCCACGACGAGGTCAAGTACAACGCCGGCTCCAACTACATCTGGTGGGGTACCGCCGCCGACTTCGGCTACTACTACGATCCGCAGGTGGGCGACCTGCTGAACCTGCAGCGCTCGTTCGCCCCGGAAGAAATGGGCATCAACGGCATCAAGGACACGATGAGCCGCGACAAGAGCGACTCGGTGCGCGTGACCTTCGGCGCCCAGGGCCAGCTCGGCCAGTCGAGCTGGGACTACGATGCCGGCGTCACCTACACCCAGTACAAGCTGGAAGAGCGTCAGTTGGTCCGCTACAAGAACGCGATCGACCAGTTCTTCGTGAACCGCGTGCTGGGCCCGCAGCTCGGCCTGGACCCGAACTACGGCGCTTACCCGGTGTATTCGCCGAACTACGCGGCGTTCTACTCGCCGATCAGCCAGGCGGACTTCGCCAGCTTCACCGGCCAGGCCACCAACAAGAGCAAGACCTCCGACGGCATGATTCGCGTGCAGGCCACCAACGGCAAGCTGTTCAGCCTGCCCGGCGGCGACGCGGGCCTGGCCGTGGTCGGCGAGTACGGCAAGCAAAAGTGGGACTACGCGCCGGATCCGGTGATCCTCAACGGCGAAGTCTGGGGCCTGACCTCGGTAGCCGGCGGCGGCCAGCGCGACCGCTACGCGCTGACCTCGGAACTGCGCATGCCGGTGTTCGACCCGCTGACCATCACCCTGGCCGGCCGCTACGATGCGTTCAAGGCCAGCGGCCGCACCATCGACAAGCCGACCTACAGCATCTCGCTGGAGTACCGCCCGTTCGAGACCCTGCTGCTGCGCGGCAAGTACGGCACCGCGTTCCGCGCGCCGACCCTGTCCGACCTGTACCAGGGCCAGAGCGGTTACTACAACAGCGTCATCGACTACTACCAGTGCGCGCGCCGCGGCTACCTGCCGGGCAACACCGACAACTGCCCGGCGGCCTACTCCAGCCGTCAGTTCCGCGGGACGCAGTCGGGCAATCTGGACCTGAAGCCGATCAACGCCGATGTGTGGAGCGCGGGCTTCGTGTGGTCGCCGGTGGACCGCATGGCGCTGACCGTCGACTACCTCAACTGGGACATCAGCGATGAGGTCACCCAGCAGAGCGCCAATGGTCTGAGCCTGCAGGACTACCGCTGCCGCGCCGGCATCGACGATGCCGCCTCGGCGCTGTGCCAGGCCACGTTCTCCCAGGTCACCCGCAACGCGGCCGGCCAGATCACCAACATCTACACGCCGAAGATCAACGTCTCCAACCAGAAGCTGGAAGCGGTCACCGCCTCGTTCCGCTATGGCTACGACTTCGGCCGCTGGGGCGACCTGAGCACCATCGCTAGCTACAGCGAGAACCTGCGCCACAAGTACGTGCGCTACGCGGGCGATGCGCCGGTGGACCTGCTGAACGATCCGTACTGGAGCACCGATCCGAAGCGCAAGGCCGACGCGTCGCTGACCTGGGACATCGGCAAGTTCTCGACCACCTGGTACGCGAGCTGGTTCGACAAGACCCCGAACTACGCCGCCACGATCAGCGCCGATGGCTACGCGGCTCCGCGCGCCGGCAAGCTGCCGTCGCACATCACCCACAACGCCAGCGTCACCTACAAGGCGTTCGAGGGCATGGAGCTGTCGCTGATGGTGACCAACGTGTTCAACAAGATGCCGCCGTTCGATGCGTCCTATCCGGGCAGCGCGCAGTGGGCGTACAACGAATACAACTTCGATGTGTACGGCCGTGCGTACTACCTGGAAATGCGTTACTCGTTCGGCAAGTAAGCAGACACGCATGTCCTCACAGAGCCCACCCGCAAGGGTGGGCTTTTTTTTGCCTCGCATGCGCGGCCTACCCGGTCATTCCATCCATTGCAGGCGTCTGCCCGCGCGGCACGTCGGCGAGATTGGTCAAGCACACATGATTTGCGCACGACAGCGTTCCGCCGCCGTGGCCGCTGGCGCCGTCAGCCCATGCTGTAATCGCGCCTAGCGCATCCGTAGCCGCCGAGACGCCCCCTCCTCGTCGTCGCATCCGATGCCGCAATGCATCCAGTGGAGATACCCGACATGCCGCGTCGCGACTTCGATCCCGCCACCTTCGCCGCGGATGGGCGGCCGGCAACCCAGGCACGGCTGTTCGATGCGGACACGCCGCCGCCGTGGCACGGCGTCGTCGCCGGCGCAGCCCTGGGTGGCGCGGTCACCGTCCTGACCTACGGCACCGATGCGATCGGCGACGGCCCGCCGCGCCACGTCCATCCGTACGACGAAACCTTCGTGGTCCTGGTCGGACGCGCGCGGTTCTTCGTCGGCGACAGCGCGCTCGAGGCGGCGGCCGGAGACGTGGTCTTCGGTCCCGCCGGCGTGCCGCACCGGTTCGAGAACCTGGGTCCTGGCCGTCTGCAGACGCTGGACATCCATCATTCGCCGACCTGGATCCAGACCGATCTGGACTAGGCGAGGCCAGCCACGCGCAGTGCGGCAATGTCGCGGCACACAGGAGCGCCACGGAAGAAGCGCGCAGCGCTCACCGTTCCGCACTACGCCTGCGCCACGCGCCAGCGTGCGCGCCGGATACCACAGCGACCGATCACGGAGCGGTAGAGACGGGCCGCGCGGGCGGCCCAGTGGTTACGGATAGAACGCCGACAACAGCGCCTTCAGTTCCTGCAAATCCTCGCCGTAGCGCTGCCAGCGCCCCATGTAGGAACGCGTCATCGACGTGCGTACCTGCACCACGCTGGCGGTCGCCACCGGCGCCTGGTTCTGCTCGAAGCGCAGGCAGGCGTCGTCCCACGGCAGGCCGCAGAACTCCAGCAGGCGGCGCGTGGTCGGCTCCTGCGCGGTCACCAGGTCCTCGTAATCGACCTGCAGGATGCGCTGCGGCAGCACCGCGTTCCAGTGCGCCATCAGCCGGTCGAACATCAGGAAGTAGCGGCCGACGTCCATCAGGTCGAACGAGTAGTCGTAGTACGGCGAGGACAGCGCGAACAGCTGGCGGAAATTGCTCAGGCAGGTGT
This sequence comes from Xanthomonas sp. SHU 199, assembly GCF_000364665.1. Classification (NCBI taxonomy): domain Bacteria; kingdom Pseudomonadati; phylum Pseudomonadota; class Gammaproteobacteria; order Lysobacterales; family Lysobacteraceae; genus Xanthomonas; species Xanthomonas sp. SHU 199. Next base: position 12,851 of record NZ_AQOI01000156.1, on the reverse strand, counting down.
CCATCGGATCGCGCCGCAGGCACACGATTTTCGCCTTCGGCAGGGCGCGCGCGATGTGGCCGGCGTAGAGGAAGTTGTGCGGCAGCTTGTCCACGAAGCGCGGCTTCAGCGCCGTGCCGGGCCGCGTGGACTCGACATAGCCGCGGCCGAGCGCGCGCCAGTCCAGTCCCTGCACCTGGCTCAGCGTGGCTTCGTCGAGGATCTCCGGCGACGGCGTGCCGGTCAGGCGCTTGAGCACCACCGAGAAGTTCTGCAGTTCCCCCGCCGAGTGCACCTGCGGATGGCTGGACAGGATCCGGTCCACCAGCGTGGTGCCGCTGCGCGGCATGCCGATCACGAAGATCGGCTCCTCGCTCTCGAAGCCCGCCACCGGCGCATCGTCGGCGCGGAAGGTCCGCTCCAGCGCATCGAACAGGCGCGCATCGCGCTCGGAGGTGTAGCCGCGCGCCCGCTTGTGCACCGATTTGCCCTGCACATAGCCGCGGAAGGCCGCGCGGTAGTCACCCAGATCCTCGTGCTCCTTGGCCAACGCCAGGTTCAGGTACAGAACCGCGTTGGGATCGTCGCCGGCCGACGCCAACGCGGCCTCGAGCAGGGCCAGGTTGTTCTCCTCCGGCGTCCACTTGCGCAGCTGCGACAGCGACAGGTACACCTTCCAGTAGCGCGGCTCCAGCGCCAGGCAGGCGCGGTATTCGGCCTCGGCCTCCTGCAGCCGTCCGGAGAACAGCAGCGAGGTGCCCAGGTTGTAGCGGAAGCTGGCCTGCTGCGGCGCCGCCTGCACCGCACGCGTGAACGCCTGCAGCGAGGCGGCATGTTCGTTGACCTGGCTGTAGACCACGCCCAGCGTGTCCAGGGTATGCGCATCGGTGGGCTGCAGCGCCATCGCCTGATCGGCGAAGCGGTGCGCATCCTGCAGGAACCGCCCCATCGCCAGCACCCGCGCCAGTTGCGCCGCGTAGTCGGCGCGTTCGGGATTCAGGGTCGCGGCCTGGTGCAGATGCACCGCAGCGACCTGCATCTGCTGCAACTCCAGCGCCGCCACGCCGGCGACGAAATGCACGCCCGGATGCTGCGGCAAGGCCTGCAGCAGCAACTGCGCGATCCGCTGCGCCTGCGGCCAGTCGCTGCGGTTGAGCGCGGCGATGGCCTGGTTGTAGAGCTGAACCTGTTCGCTCATGGATGCGCCCGATCTCCCCTGGAAGGCTGGCCGCGGCGGCACGCAGGCGGGCGCGGCGGTCTCCGATTATGACCGCAGCGCAGCATTCGCGCGCATGCGCGGTGTCTGCCGCCGGCCGCCGCCGCACACCCCGGCCGCAGGGCGAGCGCGGAGCGAAACGGGCTCGCCCTGATGGAAATGACGCAGCGACAAGGGCTTGCATCACGTGGCGTCCAGGTGCGGCCTGCCGCGGCGACCGCCCTTACAGCAAGCCCACTTCAAAAATATGTCATGTAACGCAAATTTTTCGTTACTTTTCCGATTTGTTCATGCTACGGTCAAGAAACGTGAAACGGACCTCACACTCTCTACACGTACCTGTCCAGGAAGGGACCTGGGTACTGCACATGCATCTAGGGGAAATTTGTCAATGTCAGTCAAAGCACCGACTCCCAAGCGGAGTCTTCTGGTCGTTGCTGTGTCCGCCATTCTGGCCCTGCCCGCCGCGTCGGCGCTGGCGCAAAGCCAGCCCGCGAGCGAGGAATCGGAGACGGAACAACTGACCGAGGCCACCGGCGCCAAGGCGCGCACCCTTGAGAAAGTGACGGTGACCGGTTCGCGCATCCAGCGCACCGAGGTCGAGGGCCCCTCGCCCGTCACCATCATCTCCGCCACGCAGATCGAGCGCGAAGGCTTCAACACCGTCTTCGACGCGCTGAGCACGCTCACCCAGGCCTCCGGCTCCACCCAGAACGAGCTGTTCCAGGGCGGCTTCACCCCTAACGCCAGCGTGATCAACCTGCGCGGCCTCGGCCCCGGCCGCACCCTGCTGCTGATCAACGGGCGCCGCGCCGCGGACTACCCGCTGCCCTACAACGGCCAGAGCAACTTCGCCAACTTCGGCAATATCCCGGCCGCGGCGGTCGACCGCATCGAGATCCTCGCCGGCGGCGCCTCGGCCATCTACGGCTCCGACGCGGTCGCCGGCGTGGTCAACGTCATCCTCAAGACCAACTACGAGGGCGACCTGGTCAAGCTGCGCGGTAGCACGCTGACCCGCGGCGGCGGCGACACCGGCGACTTCCAGTGGATCGGCGGCAAGACCGGCGACCGCTGGAGCCTGACCTACGCCTTCGAGTACACCGCCGGCGAGCCGCTGTACGGCTACCAGCGCGACTTCATGGATTCGTCGCTGGACAACCCGTTCCCGCCGGCCTTCGTCGGCATCCAGCCGACCGGCACCATGCGCGTGCGCCGCCGCACCGGCTCGACCACCAACTCCTACTTCGCGCCGCCGGCCGGCGCCTGCGAACAGTTGGGCGACGAGTGGGTGCGCTGGAACTACCGCAGCGCCAGCGCCGCCGGCGCCATCACCAACCTCGGCCAGGCCTGCGGCACCTTCAAGGATCCGGCCTACCAGACCATCCGCAACGAGAACAACGACCTGTCCGGCTACGCCTACGGCACCTTCGATTTCGAAGGCGGCATGCAGGGCTGGGCCAGCCTGCAGGCCTGGTCGTCCGAGTCCAAGTACACCTCGGGCACCCAGTTCTGGTCCGGCCGCACCAGTGGCGCGCTGTGGTTCGATCCGGGCTTCAACGCGCTGGTCGACGCGCAGCGCGTGTTCGCCCCGCAGGAAGCCGGCGGCGTCGAGCACCTGATGGCGCGCAACAAGGAGAAGTCCTACGACTTCGCCGCCGGCCTGCGCGGCAAGCTGGGCGACCGCTTCGACTGGGACCTGACCCTGTCGCGCGCCGAGTACAAGGTGAAGGTCGATCGTCCGCGCCTGATGGCCTCGGCGGTCAACGACTACTTCCTCGGCCAGCAACTGGGCACCCGCGTGGTGGGCGGCGTCACCTATCCGGTGTATCGCCTGAACCAGCAGCGCTACTACAGCGCACTGACCCCGGACCAGTTCGCGGCGTTGAGCACCACGGTCAAGACCGACGCCAACTCGCACGTCAACCAGGGCAGCTTCGTGCTCTCCGGCGACCTGTTCGAGCTGCCGGCCGGCGCGCTGGGCTTCGCCGGCGTGGTCGAAGCCTCGCAGCAGGAATACAAGCTCAATGCCGACCCGCGCATCCTGCCCGACTACACCGGCACCGACCGTCCGTACAACCTCACCGGCACCGGCGGCGGCGGCAAGCGCGACCGCTACGCGCTGGGCGTGGAGCTGTCGATTCCGATCCTCAGCTCGCTGAAGGCGCACCTGGCCGGACGCCTGGACAAGTACGACGACGTCACCGCGGTGGACGACGCCAAGACCTGGAACGCCGGCCTGGAATGGCGTCCGCTGGACAATCTGCTGTTCCGCGGCTCCTACTCCACCAGCTTCCGCGCGCCGGATCTGCACTACGTGTTCGCCGATCGCAGCGGTTCGTTCTCCAGCATCTTCGACACCCGTCGCTGCCTGGAAAGCGGCCGCGCCGCGGCGCAGTGCCCGACCTCGGACACCACGGTGAACTACACCGCGTACGGCGTGCGCCAGGGCACCACCAACCTCTCCGAGGAAACCGGCACGTCGTGGACCGCCGGCTTCGTGTGGGACGTGCTCGACGGCCTGTCGGTCACCGCCGACTACTACGACATCCGCCTGAAGAACGTGGTGGCCGACATCACCTCCACCTACATCCTCGACGGCGAAGCCGGCTGCGTGACCGGGCTGACCCGCAACCGCAACCCGTTCACCCTGGGTGCGCCGGGCTCGGCGTTCTGCAACGACATGCTGTCGCGGGTCAGCCGCCTCAACGCGCCGGGCACGCCGAACGACGGCCAGATCACCGAGATCCGCCGCGGTCCGATCAACCGCGCGTTCCTCGGCACCAAGGGCATCGATGCGTCGCTGGACTACCGCCTGGACACCGACCGGCTGGGCGACTTCCGCTTCCAGGTGGGCTACTCGCACACCCTCGAGCAGAAGTCGGCCGAGTTCAAGGGCGACCCGATCCTCGATTACCGCGACGACCTGGGCAACTTCGACTTCCGCAGCCGCATCCGCACCACCGCGACCTGGCAGAAGAACGACTGGCAGGCGGCGGTGTTCATGATCCGCTACGGCAGCCTGCCGAACTGGCAGGAGACCGGCCGCATCGCGCCGTACTTCATCTGGAACGCCAACGTGGGCAAGAAGCTGACCGACAAGCTGACGGTCAACTTCTACGTCAACAACGTGTTCGACAAGACGCATCCGAAGGACAGCGGCTACAACACGTATCCGTACTTCTGGCGCGCCTACAGCCCGTACGGCCGCGAAGTGGCGGCGGAGTTCCAGTACCGCTTCCGCTGAGCCGCACCACGCGCACCGGAGGTCAGCGAGAGCCCGGCATCGGGCTCTCGCTGTGTTCAATCACGCAAAAAGGATTCTCGTGAAACGACTCGTTGCTTTCTGCGCGCTGGGGCTGTGCCTGCACGTCGGCATCGCCGCGGCCGCTCCCCCGCCCATTGCGGATTTCGTCAAACGTCCCACCTACAGTGCGGTGAAGATTTCGCCGGACGGCGAATACCTGGCGCTGACCGTGGACCGCGGCGAGCAGGACGTGCTGACCGTGCTCGGCACGCGCGACCTCAAGCCGATCAAGGTCAACGTGCTGCCGGACGGCAAGAGCGTCGGCGCGTTCTACTGGACCGGCCGCAAGCGGCTGCTGTTCACCGCGGTCAAGAAGGTCGGTTCGTTCGAGCGGCCGATGGGCACCGGCGAGTGGTTCGCGGTCAACGCCGACGGCGGCCAGCCGCGCACCCTGATCGAATACGGCACCCAGGGCGTCACCCAACGCGGCAAGAGCGTGGGCCGCGAATCGTTCTCCCTGCTCGACACGCTGCGCGACGACGAGCAGAACGTGGTCATGCAGGTGCGCTACCCGCGCTCCTCGGAAGGTGCCGGCACCGAAGTGGTGATGATCGACACCCTCAGTGGGCGGCGCAAATCGCTGGGCCGCGCGCCCAAGGCGAACTGCTCCATCGCCCTGGACGCGACCAAGCAGCCCGCCTTCGCCACCTGCCAGAGCGACAAGGACGAGGACACCGGCTACGACAGCCACAGCGAGGTGTACGCGCTGAAGGACGGCAAGTGGGAGCTCATCAACGCCAGCAAGGCCGATGGCGCGCGCCTGGACATCGCCTGGTCCACCGCCAACGGCCGCGTCTATGCCACCCGCGACGACGGCAAGGCGCCCGGCGCGTTCGGGTATCTGGATCCGCGCAGCGGCGGCTTCGTCGCCCTGTTCCAGGACCCCACCAGCGAGGTGGCGCGCACCATCACCGCCACCGACGGCTCGGACACCGCGCTGGCGGTGGTCACCGAGGCCGGCGCGCCGCAGGTCAAGCTGATCGACGAGGCGCATCCGGACGCAGCGTTGTACGCCAGCCTGGCCGCGGCCTTTCCTGGCCAGTACGTCGACTTCGCCAGCGCCACCCGCAATGGCGACACCATCGTGGTCAGCGTGCGCAGCGACCAGAATCCCGGCGAGCTGTACCTGTACGAGCGCGCCACCGGCAAGGCGCGCTTCCTGATGAAGAGCCGGCCCTGGATCGATGCGGCGAAGATGGCCACGATCACGCCGATCCAGTTCACCGCCCGCGACGGGCTGCGCATCCACGGCTACCTCACCGTGCCGGCCGGAGCGCAGGCGAAGCACCTGCCGCTGATCGTCAACGTGCACGGCGGACCGATGGGGCCGCGCGACAACTGGGGCTTCCATTCGGAGGCGCAACTGTTCGCCAGCCGCGGCTACGCCACGCTGCAACTCAACTACCGCGGCTCCGGCGGCTTCGGCAAGGCGTTCATGGACCGCGCCTACGGGCAGTGGGACGGCGGCATCCTCAACGACATCGTCGACGGCACCCAGTACGCCATCCAGCAGGGTCTGGCCGATCCGGCGCGGATCTGCATCTACGGCGGCAGCTTCGGCGGCTACGCCGCGATGATGGCGCCGGTGCGCGCGCCGGGGCTGTTCCGCTGCGCGTTCGGCTACGTCGGCATGTACGACGCCAAGATCCAGTTGCGGCTCAGCGACACCAGCAAGAGCGAGAGCGGCAGGCGCTATCTGCTGCGCGCCTTCGGCAGCACCAGTGCCGAGCAGGAGCGGATGTCGCCGATCAACCACGTGCAGGCGCTGACGCTGCCGATCTACCTCGCCGCCGGTGCACGCGACGACCGCTGCCCGCCGGAGCACACCGAGGCGCTGGCCAAGGCGCTGCAGGCGGCCGGCAACCCACCCGAAGGCATGATCGTGCAGTCCGGCGAAGGCCACGGCTTCTACAAGGAAGAGAACAACCTCAACCTCTACACCCGGATGCTGGGGTTCTTCGACGCGCACCTGGGCGGTTCCGCGGCACGACCGAGCGCATCCGCGCAGGCCGGCGCGCCCTGACGCTGGCGCAGACAACGCCACGGCGCGCCGCCGTGGCACGCGCGGCGCGCTGCACGCGCCGCGCCTTTCCCTCGCCCTGGTCGCCATGCCAGGGTTCTTTTTTTCTTGCCGCTACCGTCCGCCGCCGCTCAACCGCGCAGCAGCGCCATCGCCGCATTGTGGCCGGGCGCGCCGGTCACGCCGCCGCCGGGGTGGGTGCCGGAGCCGCACAGGAACAGGCCGGGAATCGCACCGCGGTACGCCGCCTGGCCGAGCATCGGCCGTGCGCTGAACAACTGGTTGAGGCTCAGCGCGCCGTGGAAGATGTCGCCGCCGATCAGCCCGAAAGTGCGTTCCAGGTCCAGCGGGCTCAGCACCTGCCGGCCCAGCACCGAGGCGGCGAAGCCCGGCGCATAGCGCTCGACGGTGGCGATCATCAGGTCGGCGACCTCCTCGCGGTGCGCGTCCCAGCTGCGCCCGTCCGGCAACTGCGGCGCGACGTGCTGGCAGAACAGGCTGGCCACGTGCTGGCCGGGCGGCGCCAGGCCATCGTCCAGGGTGCTGGGAATCAGCAGTTCGACGATCGGTTCGCGCGACCAGCCGTGCCGGCGCGCGTCGTGGTAGGCGCGGTCCATGTAGTCCAGGCTAGGCGCCAGCACGATGCCGGCGGTGAGATGATCGCCCGGCCCCGGCAGCGCGCTGAAACTGGGCAGCCGCGACAGCGCCACGTTCATGCGGAACGTGCCGGAACCGCAGCGCCAGTGCGCCATGCGCTCGCGGGTGGCGGCCGGCACGTGCGCCGGATCGAGCAGGCGTTCGTACAGCAGCTTGGGATTGACGTTGGCGACCACGTGCCGCGCCCGCAGGCGCTCGCCCTGCTCGGTGACCACGCCGACCGCGCGTCCGCCCTCGACCAGGATCTCGCGCACGCCCGCATCGGTGCGGATGCGTGCACCGGCCGTAGTGGCCGCACGGGCCATGGCCTGGGTGATCGCGCCCATGCCGCCCAGCGCATGGCCCCAGGCGCCCTTGACCCCGTTGCTCTCGCCGAACACGTGGTGCAGCAGCACGTAGGCCGATCCCGGCGTGTACGGGCTGGCGTAGTTGCCGACGATGCCGTCGAAACCGAACAGCGCCTGCGCCGCATCGCTCTCGAACCAGCGCTGCAGATACTCGGCGGCGGAGATGGTGAACAGGTCCAGCAGGTCCTGGCGCAGCTCCGCATCCAGCGCATGCAGGCGGCGCCCGAGGCGTCCGGTACGCAGCAGCTCGGGCAGTGCCTGCAGCCAGCCGCCGTCGGTGACGTTGGGCGGCGGCTGCAACGCCAGCGCGCGCAGCACGTCGGCGATGCCCTCCAGCCGCGCCTCGTAGGCCGGCAGGCGCGCAGCGTCGCGTGCGGAGAACTTGGCCAGTTCGGCCTGGGTGTGGCCGGCGCCGGTCAGCAGATAACGTCCGTCCGGCAACGGCAGGAAGTTGTTGCGCCGGCGCGGCACGATGCGCAGGCCGTGGCCGGCCAGGTCGAGATCGGCGATCACCTTGGGCTGCAGCAGCGACACCGTGTAGGACGCCACCGAGTTGCGGAACCCGGGGTGGAACTCCTCGGTCACCGCGGCGCCGCCGACCACGCCGCGCCGTTCCAGCACCGTCACCTTCCAGCCGGCCCGCGCCAGGTAGGCGGCGCAGACCAGGCCGTTGTGGCCGGCGCCGACGATCAGGGCATCGCATGGCGGTTCGCGGGTCATGGCCGCATGGTAAGCCAGCGCCGGCGGACCTGCCGACGGCGGGCGGCGACGCCGTCCTGCGGCCCAATGGCCAGGGCCACCCATGACCTTCGACACCCCTGAAACCTGCAGTGGCGGCGTAGAGTCTCGCCACGGCCCGTGCGGGCCATTCCTTTATCCACGTCGGCCTGGAGCCTGCCTGTGACCCTTCGCAATCCCAAGATGCTGCTGTTGACCCTGGCCGTGAGCGCCGCGCTGACCGGCTGCAACAAGCCCGAGAGCGCCGCGCCCGCCGCCGACGCCACCAAGTCCGCGCCGGCCGCCGCCCCGGCCGCGGCGTCGACCGACCTCAAGCTCGACACCAGCAAGCTGCCGGCCTACAACGCCTTCAACGTCGACGACCTGGACGCCAGCAAGAACGCCTGCGACGACTTCAACGGCTACGTCAACGGCAAGTGGCTGGCCGCCAACGAGATCCCCAAGGACCGCAGCAGCTGGGGCGCGTTCTCGATCCTGGACGAACGCTCGGTCGCGGCGCAGCACCAGCTGGCCGAACAGGCCGCCGCCGCGGCTAACCCGCAGGGCGTGGAGAAGATCGTCGGCGACTTCTGGTCCTCGGGCATGGACGACGCCAAGATCAACGCCCAGGGCATCGCGCCGCTGAAGGCCGACCTGGCCGCGATCGACGGCCTCAAGGACGGCCCTGCGGTGGCCGAGTACCTGCGCCAGAGCGCGGCCAAGGGCGAGAACGGCCTGTTCGGCTTCGGCGCCGAGGCCGACTTCAAGAATTCGGCGATGAACATGGCCTACGCCATGCAGGGCGGCCTCGGCCTGCCCGACCGCAGCTACTACTTCGACGCCGACAAGCAGGACAAGCTCAAGGCCTACCAGGCGCATGTGGCCAAGGTGCTGGAACTGGCCGGCGTGCCGGCGGCCGACGCGGCCAAGCAGGCGCAGGACGTGGTGGCGCTGGAAACGCGCCTGGCCAAGGTGTCCAAGTCCAGCGAGCAGCTCTCGCGCGACGCCGAGCTGTCCTACAACCCGGTCACCCCGGCCGATGCCGACAAGCTGACCCCCAACTTCCCCTGGACCAAGTTCTTCGAGTCGCAGGGCGTGGCCGTGCCGGAGAAGTTCTCGCTGGCGATCCCGGCCTTCCACCAGGAAGTGAGCAAGGCGCTGGGCGACACCGACCCGTCAGTGTGGCGCGCCTACCTGCGCTTCCACACCGTGGACAGCGCCTCGCCGTACCTGAGCGACGCCTTCGCGCAGGAAAACTTCGCCTTCTACGGCAAGGAACTCAACGGCCAGGCCGAGATGAAGCCGCGCTGGAAGCGCGTGCTCGGCAGCATCAACGAAGGCGCCGGCGAGGCGATGGGCCAGATGTACGTCAAGGTCGCCTTCTCGGCCGACGACAAGGCCAAGATGCAGCAACTGGTCGAGAACCTGAGCCAGGCGCTGAAGGCGCGCCTGGAGAAGCTGACCTGGATGAGCGACGAGACCAAGGCCAAGGCCCTGGACAAGTGGAAGACCTTCACCCCGAAGATCGGCTATCCGGACAAGTGGCGCGACTACGCCAGCCTGAGCACCCAGCGCGACAACTACCTGGACAACGTGCGCGCCGCCACCGCGTTCAACTACAAGTACAACCTCAGCAAGATCGGCAAGCCGGTGGACAAGACCGAGTGGGGCATGACCCCGCAGACGGTCAACGCCTACTACAACCCGCTGCAGAACGAGATCGTGTTCCCGGCGGCGATCCTGCAGCCGCCGTTCTTCGACCCCAAGGCCGACGACGCGTTCAACTACGGCGGCATCGGCGCGGTGATCGGCCACGAGATGACCCACGGTTACGACGACCAGGGCGCGCGCTTCGGGCCGACCGGCAACTTCGAGAACTGGTGGACCCCGGCCGACGCCAAGAAGTTCTCCGCGCTCACCGGCAAGCTGGTGCAGCAGTTCGACGGCTACGAGGTCGACGGCAAGCACGTCAACGGCAAGCTGACCCTGGGCGAGAACATCGCCGACCTGGGCGGCATCACCACCGCCTACGACGCCATGAAGAAGGCCACCGAGGGCAAGGACGACCCGAAGGTCGGCGGCATGAGCCGCGACCAGAACTTCTTCATCAACTGGGCCACCGTGTGGCGCACCAAGTACACCCCGCAGAACGCGATGGTGCGCCTGACCACCGACCCGCACGCCCCGGCGCAGTTCCGCGCGATCGGTGCGCCGTCGAACCTGGAGGCCTTCGCCACCGCGTTCCAGTGCAAGCCGGGCGCGCCGATGGTGCGCAGCGGCGACAAGCGCGTGGTGATCTGGTAAGCGACGGCGTCACCGCCGTCCCGCGAAAAGGCCCGGCTTGTCCGGGCCTTTTCTTTGCGTGGGCGTCGGCCTGCGACGGCGGTGGCGATGCCGACCGCCCTGCCCGGCCACCGGCGCCCGTGCCTGCCGGCGTCCCTCGCTGAATCCGATGGGGACGTGGACGCGCATCATCGCCACAGTTGCACACCGCGGCTTGTTAAACTCCGCCGACTTTAATCCTGACCGGATGCGTTCCCGATGCCCAATGCCCGTCCGCTTGCCCTCGCCGTCGCCCTCGGCCTGATCGCCCTCGCCTCCGCCGCCGATGCCGCGCCCAAGAAGAAGCGCGCCGCCGCGCCCAAGGCCCCGCCGATCAGCGCCGCCTGCAGCGACTTCTACGACGACGCCAACGCCGACTGGCTGAAGCAGAACCCGGTGCCGCAGACCGGCGCGGTCACCGCGCTGGGCCAGCTGGCCGAGCGCACCCAGCAACAGCAGCGCGACCTGCTCGATGCCTCCATGCAGTCGCCGCAGAACGCGGTGCAGAAGGCGCTGGGCGATTTCTGGGCCAGCGGCCTGGACGAGGCCGCCGTCGAGAAGGACGGCTCCAACCCGATCGCGCCGCTGCTCGGCCGCATCGATGCGATCAAGAAGGCCAAGGACGTGCCGGCCTCGATCGCCGCGCTGCACCAGATCGGCATCCCGGTCGCGTTCAACTTCGGCGCCGACGTCGACCTGAAGGCGCTGGACCGCCACATCGGCTACTTCATGCAGGGCGGCATGGGTCTGCCCGACCCGGCCTTCTACACCCGCACCGACGCCGACACCATGGCGCTGATGGGCCGCTACCGCACCTACGTCAAGCAGATCCTGACTTTGACCGGCACCCCGGCCGACCGCCTCGAGGCCGACGCCCAATCGGTGCTGCAGATCGAGACCGCGCTGGCGCGCAGCGCCAAGTCGTTGGCCGGCATCAACAACCCGTTCAACAACTACTCGCCGATCTCCACCAAGGAGTTGAACAAGCAGTACCGCAACCTGCAGCTCGATGCCTTCCTCAAGGCGCAGGGCGTCAACGACGATCTGGTGTCGATGGCCGACCCGGACATGTTCAAGCAGCTCGACGGCATGATCGTCAGCATCAAGCCCGAGCAGTGGAAGGCCTACCTGCGCTGGCGCGTGGGCGATGCGATGGCGCCGTACCTGTCCAAGAGCTTCCGCGATGCCAGCTTCGAGTTCCGCGGCCGCGTGCTGCAGGGCCAGGTCGCGCCGCCGCCGCGCTGGGCGCAGGTGCTGGACGCGATCAACGTCGCCGCCGGCCCGATGCTGGGCCGCGAGTACGTGGCCCGCTACCTGTCGGCAGACACCCGCCGCCAGGCCGAGACCATCGCCGACCAGGTGCGCGACGCGCAGATCGCCGCGGTCAAGCGCAGCACCTGGCTGAGCGAGCCGGCGCGCACCGAGGCGCAGGCCAAGCTGACCGCACTGAAGATCGAAGTCGGCGCGCCGCGCCGCGACCTCGACTACACCCTGCAGCCGATGGGCCGCGGCAGCTTCGGCGGCAACATGCTGATCGCCTCCACCTGGCGTCACCGCGAGGAGATGAAGCGCATCGGCAAGGGCAACGCCGACCGCCGCTGGGACGTGCTGCCGCAGCAGCCCGCACTGACCTACGACATCGCCCAGAACCGCCTGATCGTCACCGCCGCGGTGCTGCAGCCGCCGGTGTACGCGGCCGGCGGCGACGCCGCGACGCTGTACGGCGCCTACGGCGCGATGGTCGCGCACGAGTTGATCGGCGCCATCGACAGCAAGGGCAGCCAGGTCGACGCGCAGGGCCAGTTGCGCAACTGGTGGACCCCGGAAGACAAGAGCGCCTGGAACGCGCTGGCCGCCCGTACCGCCGCGCAGTACGGCGCCTACGACTTCCCGGGGGTGAAGGGTGCCAAGGTCAACGGCCCGCTGACCCAGGACGAGGACCTGACCGACATCGGTAGCGTCGAACTGGCCTGGCAGGCCTACAGCGCCGCGCAACCGACCGCCAACGAGGCAAGCAAGCAGGCGTTCTACAAGGCCTGGGCCGGCCTGTGGGCGCAGCAGCTGTCGCCGAACGAAGCCGTGCAGCGGGTCACCGCCGACGTGCACGCGCCCGGCCGCTGGCGCACCAACGGCGCGCTGGCCAACCTGCCCGCCTTCGCCGCGACCTTCACCTGCAAGCCCGGCCAGCCGATGGTGCGCAGCGAGGCCGAACAGATCCACCTGTGGCCGTGAGCCGGTGCCGGCGCTAGCTGTGATCTCTCAGTAGGTTGTTCATCCGGGGCATCT
>NZ_AQOI01000155.1:0-16333 GCF_000364665.1 Xanthomonas sp. SHU 199 | reverse complement strand
GTTGACGTGCGGCTTGGTGCGCTCGAACTTACCCTTTGCCATGTCTGCTCTACCTCGTGATTCGTATTGGGGGACGAGCGAGCGGGATGCGGCGCGGATCGAGTCCGCGGCACGCATCCCGTCGCTCTAATCTCAGTTCTTCTTGATGACCGAGTCGGCGATGTTGGCCGGCGCTTCGGCGTAGTGGTCGAACTCCATCGAGAAGGTGGCGCGACCCTGCGACATCGAGCGCAGCGTGGTGGCGTAGCCGAACATTTCGCCCAGCGGCACCATCGCGTTGATCACCTTGCCCGACGGGCTGTCGTCCTGACCCTGCAGGATGCCGCGACGACGGCTCACGTCGCCCATCACGTCGCCCAGGTAATCCTCCGGGGTGACGATCTCGACCTTCATGATCGGCTCCAGCAGCACCGGGTTGGCCTTGTTGAAGCCTTCCTTGAAGCCCATCGAGCCGGCGATCTTGAACGCCATTTCCGACGAGTCGACGTCGTGGTACGAACCGTCGATCAGGCGCACCTTGACGTCCACGATCGGATAGCCGGCCATCACGCCGTTGGCCACCGCTTCCTGGATGCCCTTGTCCACCGCCGGGATGTATTCCTTCGGCACCACGCCGCCGACGATCGCGTTCTCGAAGGTGTAGCCCTGGCCGCGTTCCTGCGGCTCGATCTCGAGCACGACGTGACCGTACTGGCCCTTACCGCCGGACTGACGCACGAACTTGCCTTCCTGCTTGACCGCCTTGCGGATGGTCTCGCGGTAGGCCACCTGCGGCTTGCCGACGTTGGCTTCGACGTTGAACTCGCGCTTCATGCGGTCGACGATGATTTCCAGGTGCAGCTCGCCCATGCCGCGGATGATGGTCTGGCCGGACTCTTCGTCGGTGTTGACGCGGAACGAGGGATCTTCCTGCGCCAGACGGCTCAGCGCGATGCCCATCTTTTCCTGGTCCGACTTGGTCTTCGGCTCGACCGCCATCGAGATCACCGGCTCCGGGAACACCATGCGCTCCAGGGTGATGATGTGGTCCTGCGCGCACAGCGTGTCGCCGGTGGTGACGTCCTTCAGACCCACCGCCGCGGCGATGTCGCCCGCGCGCACTTCCTTGATCTCTTCGCGGTTGTTGGAGTGCATCTGCAGGATGCGACCCACGCGCTCCTTCTTCGACTTGACCGGGTTGTACACCTGGTCGCCGGAGTTCAGCGTGCCCGAGTAGACGCGGAAGAAGGTCAGCGAGCCGACGAACGGGTCGGTCATGATCTTGAACGCCAGCGCCGAGAACGGGGCGTTGTCGGTGGCCGGACGGCTGTCTTCCTTCTCGTCCTCGTCGATGCCCTTGACCGGCGGACGGTCGCTGGGCGACGGCAGCAGCTGGATCACGCCGTCGAGCATGGCCTGCACGCCCTTGTTCTTGAACGCGGTACCGCAGTACACCGGCACCACTTCCACCTTCAGGGTGCGCTCGCGCAGACCGCCCAGGATCTCGGCCTCGGACAGGTCGCCCTCGTTGAGGTACTTGTCCATCAGGTCTTCGTTGGCTTCGGCCGCGGCCTCGACCATGAACGCGCGCGCTTCGGTGGCCTTGTCGACCAGGTGCGCGGGGATGTCGCGGTATTCGAACACGGTGCCCTGCGAGGCGGTATCCCAGTGGATCGCCTTCATCTTGACCAGGTCGACCACGCCCTCAAAGCCGTCTTCGGCGCCGATCGGCACCTGCATCGGCACCGGGTAGGCGCCCAGGCGGGCCTTCAGCTGCTCGACGACCTTGTCGAAGTTGGCGCCGGTGCGGTCCATCTTGTTGACGAACGCCAGACGCGGCACCGCGTACTTGTTGGCCTGACGCCACACGGTCTCGGACTGCGGCTGCACGCCGCCGACCGCACACAGCACGAACACCGCGCCGTCGAGCACGCGCAGCGAGCGCTCGACTTCGATGGTGAAGTCCACGTGCCCGGGGGTGTCGATGATGTTGAAGCGGTGCTGCGGCATGGACTTGTCCATGCCGGTCCAGAACGCGGTGGTGGCCGCGGAGGTGATCGTGATGCCACGCTCCTGCTCCTGCTCCATCCAGTCCATCGTCGCGGCACCGTCATGCACCTCGCCGATCTTGTGGCTGACGCCGGTGTAGAACAGGATGCGTTCGGAGGTGGTGGTCTTGCCGGCATCGATGTGAGCCATGATGCCGAAGTTGCGGTAACGCTCGATGGGAGTGGTACGGGCCACAGGGAGCCTCTCAAATTTCTTGGATTTCGGATGGCCGAACGCCGCCTTGCGGCGGCCTTCGGATTTGTGCCACGCGCAACGGCGCAGCTAGCGGCACTCAGATGGTGCCAGCGGGCCCCGTTTCCAAGGCCCGGAAGGTCACCAGCGGTAGTGCGCGAACGCCTTGTTCGCTTCCGCCATGCGGTGAGTCTCTTCGCGCTTCTTGATGGCGCCGCCACGGTTTTCCGAAGCATCGACCAGCTCGGCCGCGAGCTTGCGCGGCATCGAGTTCTCGCCGCGCTTGCGCGCCGAGTCGATCAGCCAGCGCATCGCCAGCGCCATGCGACGGGAGGAACGCACCTCGACCGGCACCTGGTAGGTGGCACCGCCGACGCGGCGGGACTTGACTTCGACCGCCGGAGCGACGTTATCCAGCGCCTTCTGCACCAGCTCGATGGCGTTGGGGTTCTTCTCGCCGATCACGTCCATCGCGCCGTACACGATCTTTTCGGCGACCGACTTCTTGCCGCTCAGCATCACCATGTTGATGAAGCGGGCGATGGTTTCGCTCCCGTGCTTGGGGTCCGGGAGAACGGCGCGCTGCGGCGTATTACCTTTACGAGACATGTGTACTTTCCCTTAGCTCTTCGGGCGCTTGGCGCCGTACTTGGAACGACCCTGGCGACGCTTGGCGACGCCGGCGGCGTCGAGCGAACCGCGCACGGTGTGGTAGCGCACGCCCGGCAGATCCTTGACGCGACCGCCGCGGATCAGGACCACGGAGTGCTCCTGCAGGTTGTGGCCTTCGCCGCCGATGTAGCTGATGACCTCTTCCTGGTTGGTCAGGCGCACCTTGGCGACCTTGCGCAGGGCCGAGTTCGGCTTCTTCGGGGTGGTGGTGTACACGCGCGTGCAGACGCCACGGCGCTGCGGGCACTTGTCCAGCGCCGGAGAGGCGCTCTTGTAGGTGGTCGCCTGCCGCGGCTTGCGGACCAGCTGGTTGATCGTCGCCATCAGTGGATTCTTCTGATTGAGGCCGTCGGGCCTGGATGCGTGAAAACGAAGGCAGGCCGAAGGACGGCCTGCCGAGACAGGAAAGTATAGCGGGCAAGTCAAAGCGCCGTCAACACAACGGAAATTTTACTTGCTGGCCCATCCGGGGCCGGAATACGGGGCGCTTCCGCTGCGCCCCCTTTCGCGTGGTAGACCGGCCCCGCGGGCGGGACCGGTCCGGCGTGTTGCTTACTCTTCGCTGCCGGCAGCCGCCGGGGCGGAGGTCTCGACCGCCGGCTCGGCGCTGCCGCCGGACAGGGTCTGCATCTCCGACTCGGTCAGGCCACTGGCGTTGCGGCGGCGCGTGTTGTGGTACGCCAGGCCGGTACCGGCCGGGATCAGGCGACCCACGATCACGTTTTCCTTCAGGCCGCGCAGCGTGTCGCTGGTGCCGCGGACCGCCGCCTCGGTGAGGACGCGGGTGGTCTCCTGGAACGACGCGGCCGAGATGAACGACTCGGTCGCCAGCGAGGCCTTGGTGATGCCCAGCAGCACCGGCTCGTACTTGGCCGGCAGCTCGTTGCGGGTCACCAGGCGGGCATTCTCCTCGATGACGCGCTGGCGCTCGGCCTGCTCGCCGTTGAGGAACTTGCTGTTGCCCTGGTCGGTGATCTCGACCTTGCGCAGCATCTGCCGGGTGATGACCTCGATGTGCTTGTCGTTGATCTTCACGCCCTGCAGGCGGTACACGTCCTGGATTTCCTTGACCAGGTACGCGGCCAGCGGCTCGACGCCCAGCAGACGCAGGATGTCCTGCGGGCTCGGCTCGCCGTCCACCACGGTTTCGCCCTTGGCCACGTGCTCGCCTTCGAACACGATGATCTGGCGGTACTTCGGGATCAGCTCTTCGTGCTCCGACCCGTCGGTGTCCTTGATGATCAGGCGCTGCTTGCCCTTGGTGTCCTTGCCGAAGCTGATGATGCCCGAACGCTCGGCCAGGATCGCCGGATCCTTCGGCTTGCGCGCTTCGAACAGGTCGGCCACGCGCGGCAGACCACCGGTGATGTCGCGGGTCTTGGACGCTTCCTGCGGGATCTTGGCGACCACGTCGCCCACGCCGACCGGCGCGCCGTCCTGCAGGTTGACGATCGAGCGCGGCGGCAGCAGGTACTGCGCCGGCAGATCGGTGCCCGGGATGGTCAGGTCGTTGCCCTTGGCGTCGACGATGCGCACGATCGGGCGCAGGTCCTTGGCCTGGGTGCCGCGACGCTTCGGATCGGTGATCTCGCGCGAGGCCAGGCCGGTCAGTTCGTCGGTCTTCTCGATGACGGTGACGCCGTCGATGAAGTCGATGAAGCGGATGAAACCGGCCACTTCCGACACGATCGGGTGGTTGTGCGGATCCCAGTTCGCCACCGACTGGCCGGCCTTGACCGCGTCACCGTCCTTGGCGGTGATGGTGGCGCCGTACGGCAGCTTGTAGCGCTCGCGCTCGCGGCCGTGGCCGTCGAGCACCGACAGTTCGCCCGAACGCGACACCGCCACCAGCGAACCGTTGGCGTGCTCGACCGACTTGAGGTTGTTGAACTTGATCGAACCGGTGGTCTTGACCGTGATGTTGTCCACCGCCGCCGCACGCGAAGCCGCGCCGCCGATGTGGAAGGTACGCATGGTCAGCTGGGTACCCGGCTCGCCGATCGACTGCGCGGCGATGACGCCGACCGCTTCGCCGATGTTGACCAGGTGGCCACGGGCCAGGTCGCGGCCGTAGCAGCGCGCGCACACGCCGAACGCCGATTCGCAGGTGATGGTCGAGCGGACCTTGACCGACTGCACGCCGGCCTCTTCCAGCTTGGCCACCCACTGCTCGTCGAGCAGGGTGTTGCGGGTGACGATCGGATCCTCGTCGTTGCCCGGCAGGAACACGTCCTCGGCCACCACGCGGCCGAGCACGCGGTCGCGCAACGGCTCGACCACGTCGCCGCCTTCCACGATCGGGGTCATGGTCAGGCCGTCGGTGGTGCCGCAATCCGGCTCGGTGATCACCACGTCCTGCGCCACGTCGACCAGGCGACGGGTCAGGTAACCGGAGTTGGCGGTCTTCAGCGCGGTATCGGCCAGACCCTTACGGGCACCGTGGGTGGAGTTGAAGTACTCCTGCACGTTCAGGCCTTCGCGGAAGTTCGCCTTGATCGGCGTCTCGATGATCGAGCCGTCCGGGCGGGCCATCAGGCCGCGCATGCCGGCCAGCTGACGGATCTGCGCCTGCGAACCACGCGCGCCGGAGTCGGCCATGATGTACAGCGAGTTCATCGACTTCTGGTCGATGGTCTCGCCCTTGGCGTTGACCACCTTCTCGGTGCCGATGGTGTCCATCATCGCCTTGGCGATGCGCTCGTTGGTGCGCGACCAGATGTCCACGACCTTGTTGTAGCGCTCGCCGGCGGTGACCAGACCGGACTGGTACTGCTCCTGGATTTCCAGCACTTCCTGCTCGGCTTCGCCGAGGATGCCCTTCTTCTCCGACGGGATCAGCATGTCGTCGATGCCGATCGACACGCCGGCGCGGGTCGCGTAGGCGAAGCCGGTGTACATCAGCTTGTCGGCGAACACGACGCTGTCCTTCAGACCCAGCTGACGGTAGCTGGAGTTGATCAGGCGGCTGATGTTCTTCTTGGTCAGCTCGGTGTTGGCCAGCGCGAACGGCAGGCCTTCCGGCAGGATCTCGGCCAGCAGCGCGCGCCCGATCGTGGTGTCCACGATCGAGGCCTTCTTGGTGCGGTTGCCGTCCTCGTCGATCACCGTCTCGGTGATGCGGACCTTGACCTTGGCGTGCAGTTCGACCGCACGGTTGTCGTAGGCGCGCTTCACTTCGGCGATGTTGGCGAAGACCATGCCCTCGCCCTTCTTGTTCTCCAGCGCGCGGGTCATGTAGTACAAACCCAGCACCACGTCCTGCGACGGCACGATGATCGGCTCGCCGTTGGCCGGCGACAGGATGTTGTTGGTGGACATCATCAGCGCGCGCGCTTCCAGCTGCGCTTCCAGCGACAGCGGCACGTGCACGGCCATCTGGTCACCGTCGAAGTCGGCGTTGAACGCGGTGCAGACCAGCGGATGCAGCTGGATCGCCTTGCCTTCGATCAGCACCGGCTCGAACGCCTGGATGCCCAGACGGTGCAGGGTCGGCGCACGGTTCAGCAGCACCGGGTGCTCGCGGATCACCTCTTCCAGGATGTCCCAGACCTCGGCTTCTTCGCGCTCGACCAGCTTCTTGGCGGCCTTGATGGTGGTGGCCAGGCCGCGACGCTGCAGCTTGGCGAACACGAACGGCTTGAACAGCTCCAGCGCCATCTTCTTCGGCAGGCCGCACTCGTGCAGACGCAGGGTCGGGCCGACCACGATCACCGAACGGCCGGAGTAGTCCACGCGCTTGCCGAGCAGGTTCTGGCGGAACCGGCCCTGCTTGCCCTTGATCATGTCGGCCAGCGACTTCAGCGGGCGCTTGTTGGTGCCGGTGATGGCACGGCCGCGACGGCCGTTGTCCAGCAGCGCATCGACCGATTCCTGCAGCATGCGCTTTTCGTTGCGCACGATGATGTCCGGCGCGTTCAGCTCGAGCAGGCGGCGCAGGCGGTTGTTGCGGTTGATGACGCGGCGGTACAGGTCGTTCAGATCGGAGGTCGCGAAGCGGCCGCCGTCCAGCGGCACCAGCGGACGCAGATCCGGCGGCAGCACCGGCAGCACGGTCATCACCATCCACTCCGGACGGTTGCCGGACTCGATGAAGGCCTCGATCAGCTTGATGCGCTTGGTCAGACGCTTGAGCTTGGTTTCCGAACCGGTGCTGGCGATCTCTTCGCGCAGGCGGGTCATTTCCGACTGCAGGTCGATGGTGCGCAGCAGTTCGTACACGGCCTCGGCGCCCATGGCGGCGTCGAAGTCGTCGCCGTGCTCCTGGCGCGCGGTCAGGTACTGCTCTTCGGTCAGCAGTTGGCGGCGCTCAAGCGCCGTCAGGCCCGGCTCGGTCACCACGTAGGCTTCGAAGTACAGCACGCGCTCGATGTCGCGCAGGGTCATGTCCAGCATCAGGCCGATGCGCGACGGCAGCGACTTCAGGAACCAGATGTGCGCGACCGGCGAGGCCAGGTCGATGTGGCCCATGCGCTCGCGACGCACCTTGGCCAGGGTCACTTCGGTGCCGCACTTCTCGCAGACCACGCCGCGGTGCTTCATGCGCTTGTACTTGCCGCACAGGCACTCGTAGTCCTTGATCGGGCCGAAGATGGCGGCGCAGAACAGGCCGTCGCGCTCGGGCTTGAAGGTACGGTAGTTGATGGTTTCCGGCTTCTTCACTTCGCCGAAGGACCACGAACGGATCAGGTCCGGCGAGGCCAGCGCGATCTTGATCGCGTCGAAGTCCAGCGTCTGGCGCTGCTGGTTGAAGAGGTTGAGCAGGTCTTTCATTTGATTTCTCCGGGAATCGGGAATAGCGAATAGGGAATCGTTGGAAGCGGAGAGGCGGGACAGGAAACGCCGGCGGCCTGTGGGCAAACGCCCGGGCGGTTTCCTAGTCCCGACTCCTCATTCCCTGCCCTCAGTCTTCCAGTTCCATGTTGATCGCCAGCGAGCGGATTTCCTTCACCAGCACGTTGAAGGACTCCGGCATGCCGGCGACCATCTCGTGCTCGCCGTCGACGATGTTCTTGTACATCTGGTTGCGGCCCTGCACGTCGTCGGACTTCACCGTCAGCATTTCCTGCAGGGTGTAGGCCGCGCCGTAAGCTTCCAGCGCCCAGACTTCCATTTCGCCGAAGCGCTGGCCGCCGAACTGCGCCTTGCCGCCGAGCGGCTGCTGGGTGACCAGCGAGTACGGGCCGGTGGAGCGCGCGTGCATCTTGTCGTCGACCAGGTGGTTCAGCTTCAGCATGTGCATGTAGCCGACCGTGGTGTGGCGATCGAACGCCTCGCCGGTGCGGCCGTCGTACAGCTGGGTCTGGCCGCTGATCGGCAGGTCGGCGAGCTCGAGCATGTGCTTGATCTCGGCCTCGGTCGCACCGTCGAACACCGGGGTGGCCATCGGCACGCCGTCGGTCAGGTTCTTCGACAACGCCAGCAGTTCCGCGTCGCTGAACTGGTCCAGGTCCACGCGATCCTCGCCCAGCTTCTGGTCGTGGTTGTATATCTGCGCCAGGAACTTGCGCAGGTCGGCAACCTTGGCCTGGGCCTCGAGCATGTTCTGGATCTTGCGACCCAGGCCCTTGGCGGCCCAGCCCAGGTGCACTTCCAGCACCTGGCCGATGTTCATACGCGACGGCACGCCCAGCGGGTTCAGCACGATGTCCACGGTCTCGCCGTTGGCCATGTACGGCATGTCCTCGATCGGCTGGATCATCGACACGACACCCTTGTTGCCGTGGCGACCGGCCATCTTGTCGCCGGGCTGGATGCGGCGCTTCACCGCCAGGAACACCTTGACCATCTTCAGCACGCCCGGGGCGAGGTCGTCGCCGGCGGTGATCTTGCCGCGCTTGTCGGCGAAGCGACGCTCGAACTCCTTCTCGTGCGCCTGGATCTGCTTCTGCGCGCGCTCGATCGCCTCGGAGGCGTCCTCGTCCTTCATGCGCAGCGCGAACCAGTCGGACTTCTTCAGGCCGTCCAGGTAGGCGTCGCTGATGGTGTCGCCCTTCTTCAGGTTCGGACCGCCATTGGCGACCTTGCCGATCAGCTGGCCACGCAGACGCGCGTAGATCGCGCTTTCCAGGATGCGGAACTGGTCGTCGAAGTCCTTCTTGACCCGCTTGATCTCGTTTTCCTCGATCTGGCGGGCGCGCTTGTCCTTCTCGATGCCGTCGCGGGTGAACACCTGCACGTCGATGACGGTGCCGTCCATGCCCGGCGGCACGCGCAGCGAGCTGTCCTTCACGTCCGAGGCCTTCTCGCCGAAGATCGCGCGCAGCAGCTTCTCTTCCGGGGTCAGCTGGCTCTCGCCCTTCGGCGTGACCTTGCCGACCATGATGTCGCCGGCGCGCACTTCCGCACCGATGTACACCACGCCGCTCTCGTCCAGACGGTTCAGCGCCTGCTCGGACACGTTGGGGATGTCGGCGGAGATTTCCTCCGGTCCCAGCTTGGTGTCGCGCGCCACGCAGGTCAGCTCTTCGATGTGGATCGTGGTGTAGCGATCCTCTTCCACCACGCGCTCGGAGAGCAGGATGGAGTCTTCGAAGTTGTAGCCGTTCCACGGCATGAACGCGATCAGCATGTTCTGGCCCAGGGCCAGCTCGCCGATGTCGGTCGAGGGGCCGTCGGCCAGCACGTCGCCGCGCGCGATCACGTCGCCCACGTTGACCAGCGGACGCTGGTTGATGCAGGTGTTCTGGTTGGAGCGGGTGTACTTGATCAGGTTGTAGATGTCGACGCCGGCGTCGGTGCCGCCGCCGATCTCGGCCTCGTTGACCTTGACCACGATGCGGCCGGCGTCGATCTGCTCGATCACGCCGCCACGGCGCGCGTTCACGGTCACGCCCGAGTCGCGCGCCACCGCGCGCTCGATGCCGGTGCCGACCAGCGGCTTCTGCGCACGCAGCGTCGGCACGGCCTGGCGCTGCATGTTCGCGCCCATCAGTGCGCGGTTGGCGTCATCGTGCTCCAGGAACGGCACCAGCGCGGCCGCGATCGACACGGTCTGCATCGGCGATACGTCCATGAAGTGCACTTCCGCCGGCGGCTTCAGCAGCGACTCGCCCTGGTAGCGGCACGGCACGAACTGCTCGGTCAGGCGGCTCTTGGCGTCGTGCAGCGCGTTGGCCTGGGCGATGACGTACTCGTTCTCTTCGATCGCCGACAGGTACTCGACTTCGTCGGTGATCTGGCCGTCCACGACCTTACGGTACGGCGTCTCGAGGAAGCCGTACTGGTTGGTGCGGGCATACACCGCCAGCGAGTTGATCAGGCCGATGTTCGGGCCTTCCGGCGTTTCGATGGTGCAGACGCGGCCGTAGTGGGTCGGATGCACGTCGCGCACTTCGAAGCCGGCGCGCTCGCGGGTCAGACCGCCCGGACCCAGCGCGGAGACGCGACGCTTGTGCGTCACTTCCGACAGCGGGTTGTTCTGGTCCATGAACTGCGACAGCTGCGAGGAGCCGAAGAACTCCTTGATCGCGGCGGCCACCGGCTTGGCGTTGATCAGTTCCTGCGGGGTCAGGCCTTCGGACTCGGCCATCGACAGACGCTCCTTGACCGCGCGCTCGACGCGGACCAGGCCCACGCGGAACACGTTCTCGGCCATTTCGCCGACCGAACGCACGCGACGGTTGCCCAGGTGGTCGATGTCGTCGACCACGCCGCGGCCGTTGCGGATCTCGGTCAGGACCTTGATCACGTCCAGGATGTCGGAGCTGTCGGCGTGCTCGGCGACCAGGCGCTTGGACTCCTCGTCGTTGCGCTCGCCGAAGTACTTCTTGTCGTACAGCACCGACTCGCCGGTGACTTCCTTGCGGCCGACACGGCGGTTGAACTTCATGCGGCCGACCGTCGACAGGTCGTAGCGCTCGAAGGTGAAGAACAGGTTGTGGAACAGATTCTGCGCGGCGTCCTTGGTCGGCGGCTCGCCCGGACGCATCATGCGGTAGATCTCGACCAGCGCCTCGAGCTGGGTCTTGGTCGGATCGATGCGCAGGGTGTTGGACAGGTACGGGCCGCGATCCAGGTCGTTGACCCACAGCGTGCCCACGGCATCGACGCCGGCCTTGCGGAACGCGGTCAGCTGATCTTCGCTGATTTCGTCGTTGGCGCTGGCCAGCAGTTCGCCGGTCGAGGCATCGACCACGTCGTGCGACAGGATGCGGCCGACCAGGTACTCGTCGGGCACGGCCAACGCGGCGATGCCGGAGGCCTCGAGTTGCTTGACGTGGCGCGCGGTGATGCGCTTGCCGGCTTCGACGATGACCTTGTCGCCGTCGGCCAGGTCGAAGTTCAGGGTCTCGCCGCGCAGGCGCTCGGGCACCAGCTCCAGCTGCACGCCTTCCTTCGGGTCGATGTGGAAGGTGTTGATCTCGAAGAACTCGGACAGCATCTCCTCGTTCGAGTAGCCGAGCGCGCGCAGCAGGATCGACACCGGCAGCTTGCGGCGGCGGTCGATACGGGTGAACAGCGCGTCCTTCGGGTCGAACTCGAAGTCCAGCCAGGAGCCGCGGTACGGGATGATGCGGGCGCTGTACAGCAGCTTGCCCGAGCTGTGGGTCTTGCCGCGGTCGTGGTCGAAGAACACGCCCGGCGAACGGTGCAGCTGCGAAACGATGACGCGCTCGGTGCCGTTGACGATGAAGGTGCCGTTGTCGGTCATCAGCGGGATTTCGCCGAGGTAGACCTCCTGCTCCTTGACGTACTTGATCGCCTTGGTGGAGGACTCGCGGTCGTAGATCACCAGGCGCACGGTCACGCGCAGCGGCGCGCCGTAGCTCATGCCGCGCTGGCGGCATTCACGCTCGTCGAACACCGGTTCGCCGAGCTTGTAGCCGACGTACTCCAGCGCCGCGTTGCCGCTGTAGCTGGAGATCGGGAACACCGATTTCAGGGCCGCGTGCAGACCGTGGTCCGAACGCTTGTTCGGGTCAGTGTTCTCCTGCAGGAACTCGCGGTAGGAATCCACCTGGATGGCGAGCAGGAACGGCACTTCGAGGATCGAGCGCTGCTTGCCGAAGTCCTTGCGGATACGCTTCTTTTCGGTGAACGAATAAGACGTCATGAGGTATCACCTTGGCTGATGCGGGCCACGCGTCCGCGGCCCTGAGTGAACATAAATTGTCAGTTGGAAGTCGCTGGTATTGCCGGCACCAGCACGCCTTCTCCCGCTACTTCCAACTACCAACTCGGTGGTGAAGCGGGGACTGGGGAATGGAGAAAGGGGAATCGTGGAGCGCACGTAGCGTGGCTGTTCCGATTCTCCATTCCCGATTCCCGGTTCCCGCCTGAAACGGCCAAAGGCCGGGGGCTTTCGCCCCCAGCCTTCAGTGCATCGCCTTGAACGGCTGGCGATGCAAGGGACTGCTTACTTGACTTCGACCTTCGCGCCAGCGGCTTCCAGGTCCTTCTTGAACTTGTCGGCGTCTTCCTTCGACACGGCTTCCTTCAGGACGCCGCCGGCCTCGGTGAGGTCCTTGGCTTCCTTCAGGCCCAGGCCGGTGATGGCGCGGACGGCCTTGATGACGTCGACCTTCTTGGCGCCGGCGTCGATCAGGATGACGTTGAACTCGGTCTGCTCTTCGACCGGGGCGGCGGCCACGGCCGGACCGGCAGCGGCGACCGGGGCGGCGGCGGAGACGCCGAACTTGTCTTCGATGGCCTTGACCAGCTCCATCACTTCCATGAGGGTCTTTTCGGCGATTGCGTCGACGATCTGCTCGTTAGACAGGGACATTGTGATTACCTTTGGAATTTTTTCTGGATGAGGTTCTAGTGAACCGTTTCAGGTGTCGCGAACTTAAGCCGTTTCGGCCGGGGCTTCCGCTTCGGCGTCGGCGGGCGCGGCGTCGCCGCCACCCTGCTTGTCGCCCACGGCCTTGACCGCACGGGCGAACATGCTCGCCGGCTCGGCCAGGACGCGTGCCAGCATGGCCAGCGCCTGCTCGCGGGTCGGCAGCGACGCCAACACCTCGAGATGAGCGGCCGGATACAGCTGACCACCCAGCGACACGACCTTGGCCTGCAGCTTGTCGTTACCCTTGGCGAATTCCTTGATCAGACGACCGGCAGCGCCGGGTTCTTCCGTCGAGAACGCATACAGCAGCGGACCGACCAGCGCGTCCTGGACGCACTCGTATTCGGTACCGGCAACGGCACGCGCGGCCAGGGTGTTCTTGACAACACGCAAGTACACACCGGTTTCGCGCGCCTTCTTGCGCATCGCGGTCATTTGCGAGACCGTGATGCCGGCGTACTCGGCAGCAACCAAGGAGTGGGCCTTCGCGGCGACGTCGGCCAGTTCGGCGACGACTTCTTGCTTCTGGGACAGATTGAGAGCCATTGCACTCCTCCGTTAAAGCCGGGAGTTGAAATGCGCGACCTGGGATGCGTCAGGAGCGATACCGCCGCTCTTGCCGATCCCCAATCCCGAATCCCGAATCCCTGCTTCAAACTTACTCCGCTCGCGGCTCCTGCCGCTTGCGGTCCTGGGCGGCCTCCATCCTGGATGCCGGGGATGCCGCATGGCATCCCAGTTGGTGGCCGTTCCAGACCTGGAGTGAGCGCGCCCGGAACACCGGGCTGGCCTGCACCAGAAAAACTCCAGAAAGGCGGCACCATCTACGCCGGCGCGTCCCCGAGGGGACTGATTAAGCGATCCCGCTGTACCGACGGCGACTCCTTGCCGTGTCGAGCTTCCGTGCCCGTCGTCGGTGTGCGCAGACCGCGCCTGCGGTCTTTGACGGCTTCGCGTCGGGTTGCCCCGGGCGACGCCTTCAAAAGGGTGACACCGGCGCCGCACCTCGCGGGCGGCGCCGTGTTGCGACTACTTCAGGGACAGCGACGCCTGATCGATGGTGACGCCCGGACCCATGGTCGAGCTCACCGAGATCTTCTGCAGGTAGGTACCCTTCGAGGTCGCCGGCTTGGCCTTGACCAGGTCCAGCAGCAGCGCCTGCAGGTTGCTCTTCAGCGCGTCGTCTTCGAAGCTGGCCTTGCCGATGGTGCAGTGGATGATGCCGGCCTTGTCGGTGCGGTAGCGCACCTGGCCCGACTTGGCGTTCTTGACCGCTTCGGCCGGGTTGGCGGACACGGTGCCGACCTTGGGGTTCGGCATCAGGCCGCGCGGGCCCAGCAGGGTGCCCAGCTTGCCGACGACGCGCATCGCGTCCGGGGTGGCGATGACCACGTCGTAGTTCAGGTCGCCGCCCTGCATCTTCTCGGCGAGGTCGTCCATGCCGACGGCGTCGGCACCGGCGGCCAGCGCCTCATCGGCCTTGGCGCCGGCGGGGGCGAACACGGCCACGCGCACGCTCTTGCCGGTACCGGCCGGCAGCACGGTGGAACCGCGCACCTGCTGATCGGACTTCTTCGCGTCCACGCCCAGGCGCACGGCCACGTCGACGGCTTCGACGAACTTGGCCTTGCTGGTGGTCTTGACGATCTTCAGCGCTTCGTCGATCGAATACGCCTTGCCCGGCTGCACGGCAGCACGGATCGCTTTCTGTCGCTTGGTCTGTGCCATTGCTTAACCCTCCACCGTCAGGCCCATGCTGCGGGCGGAACCCGCAATCGTGCGTACCGCCGCTTCCAGCTCCGCCGCCGTCAGGTCGGCTTCCTTCGCCTTGGCGATCTCTTCGAGCTGCTTGCGGGTCACCTTGCCCACCTTCTCGGTGTTCGGGCGCTTGGAGCCGGAGCTGACGCCCGCGGCCTTCTTCAGCAGCACGCTGGCCGGGGTGCTCTTGGTGACGAAGGTGAAGGTACGGTCCGAATAGGCCGTGATGATGACCGGAGTCGGCAGGCCCGGCTCCAGCTTCTGCGTGGCGGCATTGAACGCCTTGCAGAATTCCATGATGTTCAGGCCACGCTGACCCAGCGCAGGACCGACCGGCGGCGAGGGGTTGGCCTGACCGGCCTTCACCTGCAGCTTGATGTAACCGACGACTTTCTTTGCCATTTTAGTGTCTCCGGGTGCTAGCGCCTAAACCGCAGGCTCCCCATCGCGACGGGAAAATCACGTGTCCCGCCATCACGTTTTTGAAGTGCGCAGAAAGCCGCCTCGCGGCGGCTTCCGTTCTGCCCGGCGGCCTGCCTGGACAGGGAGCCGCGCAGTATAGCAGAGATTTTGGCGCCCGGCGCAGCCGCGCCGGGGCGGGCTCAGGCCTTCTCGACCTGACCGAATTCCAGTTCCACCGGAGTGGAGCGACCGAAGATCAGCACCGCCACGCGCAGGCGGCTCTTCTCGTAGTTGACTTCCTCGACCACGCCGTTGAAGTCGTTGAACGGGCCGTCGGTGACGCGGACCATCTGGCCCGGCTCGAACAGCACCTTCGGACGCGGCTTCTCCACGCCATCCTGAACGCGCTGCAGGATCGCATCGGCCTCTTCGTCGCGGATCGGCAGCGGACGATCGGCGGTACCGCCGATGAAGCCCATCACCTTCGGCGTTTCCTTGACCAGGTGCCAACTTTCGTTGTCGATGCGCGGAATGCCGCCTTCGTCGTGGGTTTCGATCTGGACCAGCACGTAACCCGGGAAGAACTTGCGCTCGGAACGGCGCTTCTGGCCGGAGCGCATCTCGATCACTTCCTCGGTGGGCACCAGCACGTCACCGAAGCGCTCCTGCATCTCGTCACGCGCAATACGGTCGCGCAGCGCTTGGGCCACGGACTTCTCGAAGCCTGAATAGGCGTGAACGACATACCAACGCTTCACTGCTGCACTCTCCTCAACGGCTCACGAACCACTGCATCAGCTTCTGGATCAGGAAATCGAACCCGCCCAGCAACAGACTCAGAATGATCACCACCACGATCACCACCCAGGTGGTGCGGATGGCTTCCTGGCGGGTCGGCCACACCACCTTGCGCAGTTCGAAACGGGATTCGGACAGGAACTCGCGGCCCTCGCGGCCCTTGGCGGTCAACAGGAACACCGCGGCACCGGCGACCAGGCCGGCCACCACCGCCAGTCCGCGCAGCGGACCGGACCAACTCCCCAGCTGTGCAGCACGGCTCGCATCGCCGAACCAGAACCAGACAAACAGGCCTGCGACCACCAGCAACGCAGCGATGACGTACTTGACGATATCGCCACCGACAGAGGCGGCGGGGCCTTTGGAATGCTCGATCTTGCTGTTCATCCGACTCTTGCTGCTATGCGACCGAGGTCACTGGATAGGGAGCGGCAGATTGGCACGCCAGGAGGGACTCGAACCCCCAACCTGCGGTTTTGGAGACCGCTGCTCTGCCAATTGAGCTACTGGCGTGTAGTAAGAACGACTGCACTTCCCTGAGACGGCGAAGGCGGACCGAAGGTTCCGGCCCGCCCTTCGCTGAACCCGACGGCCGTAGCCGCCTGCACCTCGTCGGATTCCGGCGGCCGAGACCGCCATCCTGCCGTCGAGCCCGGCGGCCTTCGCCGCCGGAGGGCATTACTTGATGATCTTGGCCAC
>NZ_AQOI01000154.1:0-7866 GCF_000364665.1 Xanthomonas sp. SHU 199 | reverse complement strand
CCCTGGCGCAGCCGGTCACCAGCATCGCCGCGGCCAGCGCGGCTCCCATCCACTTCGTCATGTCCCCGCCTCCGGTGTTGGAATCGGGGCGAGGATGCGATGGGTTGGATGTATGGGAGGTCAAGATTCCGGGGAAGGACGGAGCCGCAGAAAACCGGTCGGCGGGCGGGAGCGCCCAAAGCGCTCAGGAGGGGCGCGCGACCCGCGTTGGTGCGGCCATGTCCATCGCCATGCCAAGCATTGGGCCTTGCTCCGATGCGCTTTCGTGCGCGCTGGAAACAACACCATGCAGGCGACAGCCTGTACAGAATGCTGTAATCAATAGCGAAAGGAGTCGACCATTGGCTTTTCCGTCAACGACGTGGTGCCTTTCACTCTGGCGCGCGCCAATCTCTCCGAACTGGCCGACCAGGCGAAGGCCGGCGCCGAGAAGATCATTACCAAGAACGGCGAGAGCTACGTCGCGCTGATCGACGCCGACCGGCTGGACTACTTTCACCGGCTCGAGCGCGAGCGCATCCACCTGCTGTTGCTCGACGATGCGAAGCGCGGCTTGGCCGACATCGCCGCCGGCCGTACGGTCGATGCCGATGCCGCCATCGGCCAACTGCAGCAGCGGCGCGCGGCGATCAAGACGCCCGACGGGATGAGCCCAGGCAAGCGCGCGGTCAAGAAGCGGGGTTGACCATTGCATCGCGTCGAATTGACGGAGAGCTTCCTCGCGAGCCTCGACGCGATATAAGCGCTCCTGCTGGACGCCGATGCCGCTGCGGCCTTCCATGACCTGCTCGCCGAATTGCGGGCGGCCGCGATCCCGAACCTGCGGCGCTTCCCAGCATCGGCCGGCCCTACCTGGACACGCCGCCGCAATCGGCCGAGGCGCTGGCGCAACTGGTCGCCTTGCCGGCGGGAGTGCCTGATACGTTGCGCATCTACCTGCACGGCGACTACGTGATGCTGCACACGGTGGCGGAGGCATCCGCCGCCGTGTATCTGCTTTCCATCCGCCACCACCGGCAGCTTTCGTTCGACTTCGCTGGGCTGTGGAGCCGGGGGTGAGGATGCAGGTAGTGCACTCCGACCCCTGTTTGACTGGTAAGGCGGACACATCGTAACTGCATTCTGACTCCAGTTCTGTGAGAAAAACGGACTACCCGTTTCCACTATCGGTTACCTTCACTCATGATCGGCTTGTCCGCTGAACATTCAGAAGGGTTATTGTATTCAATGTAAAAAATAAAATAAATTCAAAAATTCATATCAGAGGTGCTAGTACCGATGCTGCTAGTTCTGTATAGATAGGCATTCCTGGCCTGATAAGAGGTGCTAGATGCTTGATTGAAAAGGCTTCTGCAGAATTTCCATAGCCAACCAATTTGAGCGACTTCCTGATCTGCACATATAGAACATCTATTATTTCTTTCACATCATTATTAGGCTTTCCTCTAAGCGGCAATTTATATAATTGAAGCTGCTTTATGTGGAGGATCTCTCCTAACGCATCAGGATTATTGAGGCTCTCGCAGAATTTTTTTAGGACACTGTCATCCCATAGAAAGCTTTCTATGTCCCGCCGGGGCAAAACATAAATGCCCTCACTTTTCAGATCATTGATTTCATCTTCATTTCGATCATCTCCATCCAATACCTTCCACGCCCTGATACCAGGTGCTAACTTCGTAAGCAGATATTTAAAGGTCTCACCATCATTTCGCACTTCGTTGCCGCCACCTAATGGGATAAATTCAACGCCTGGGTACCACGGGCCAAATATTATATTGTAAACGGCCACATCAAAGCTCGGCTTTTTACCAGACTGCCCTATCCTTCTTCCTTCACAGAACACCACGTAATCAGGCACGACTAACTTTGCGAGATCGTCCAGTGCTGTATTAAACATTTGTTTCCAGAATCGCTTATCTGGTTGAATTGGATTTAAATTTATGGTTTTATCAAAATCCTTTTCATGAAAATCAATAAAAGCTACTAGTCCAGGATTTTCAGCATTGAGTTCAGCGGCTTTGCGAGCCATTCCAATGGAGTGGGTGGAAAGCCAAAGTTGGCAATTATCAGGGGTAAGGTCAAACATGACAGCAAGCAACTTGGCTTGCAGCCGGGTGTGCATATGGAGCTCAGGTTCATCAATGCAAAAGATGGTGTCGTTGAAATACTTTCGTTTGACAATAAAGTCTAATAAAAGATCAAAGGCAGCCTTCTCGCCGCCGGATAAATTTTTATAGTGAAAATTAGATGTTACGCCTTTTGTAAAACGAAAAGTTCCTGAGTCCAATGGATTTCCTGGGCCCTCAAGAACTAAATCATCAAAGACTTGCAGCATAGCATCTCGAACTTCACCAATTAACTGATCAGTGATTTGACCTGCAGTTACGTTCTTTCCTTTTGGATCGTAGAGAAGCTCTAAGCTCCGACCTACTAAACGCTGATAGTTATTCTGAACTCGAGATTCCGAGAGCATTAATGTCGTGGCTCTACCTGGATCATCTAATATGTCCTCTAGCTTATTCAAGCCATTGATAGTGAAGTCGGGCGAATGTCGGTACGCAGAGCGAATATAGAACGCCTTTCTAAAAAGCTCTCTGTCATTCTTTATTTCTTTTGTCTCACCATGAAAAACGGGTTTAATTTTATTAAGGGTTTCTTCCAGGGGGCTGCTGCTGAGGGGCGGCAGTAAGGGCGTCATAACATTTTCATGCCGCAAATAGTAGTCGTTGTCGTAGCTGTAATCGTTTCTTGCGGCTTTCATCCAATAATTGAAAGCTTCGAACAAAGAAGTTTTGCCGCTGCCGTTGGGTCCTGTTAATAGGATCAACTTTGCCGTCCTGGGGATTTCAGAAATCTTCAGGTTGGCAAAACGCTTGAAGTCTTTGATGCTTATTTCTTTTATTTTCAAAATTTTTCTCCATATTTTTATATATCATAGAGACTTCATGAAGCGCACATCGTAAAGGTTTGCGCAGGTAACCGGATTGAAAAAATTCTAGACAGATTTCGCAAGCTAGCTAGTCAACGGAGGTGCGCTCCGCTTGTGTGGACTTGTCGGCTATAGCGTGATGCG
Organism: Xanthomonas sp. SHU 199; assembly: GCF_000364665.1. Lineage (NCBI taxonomy): Bacteria > Pseudomonadati > Pseudomonadota > Gammaproteobacteria > Lysobacterales > Lysobacteraceae > Xanthomonas > Xanthomonas sp. SHU 199. The sequence goes on along the minus strand of NZ_AQOI01000154.1, from coordinate 4,790 downwards.
ACTTTCCAGCAGGTGGCAGTGCCGCGCTTTGAGGAACGAGGCGAGAGCTGCAATCCAGCAGAGCAGTCGGAGGAGCCACGCCAAAGGAGCGAATGCGCCCTCCGCTTGTTGGGCGATGGCCTGCGACAACGCGCCGTCGCGGCGGGAGAACCACCAGGGGATGCCGTCGCGCACGGCGAGGAACCCGGCGATGCCGGCCATGATTCCCACTGGCCACGGCAACGCCGCCAGCGCGTCGAATCCGGTTTTCCCCTGTCTGCGTCCCATGCGACCCCCGTCCCCGGATCGACCATAGACCTGTGCGCGGCAGATGTCTGTACTGTTAACTTTGTCGTCTACAAAACGAGACGCAATTTGCATTTAAGGCTGGGTGGTGGCGTTGCGATCGGTAGCCGGATCGCCTGCGCTGATCGGCGAAGCGGCGTGTGCGGCACGCGCCTGTCCGCCGCCGCCTTCCGTAGCGCCGAGACGTCCATGCTAGCGTCGCGCTGCCGACGGTCCGGCACACTGTGGGGCAGGAAATGAGCAGCGAGTCGACGCGCCGCCAACTGGCGCCACCACGCACCACGCCAATCGTCCGCCTGGCCTGGTGGGTGCTCTGGCTCGCCCTCGCCCTGTTCGCCGTGGAGTTCGTGCATTCGGTGTATCTGAAGTACGCCTCGCTGCAGTCGCCGGCCTATGCGATGTTCCTGACCCGCCGCGGCTGGCTGTGGTGCCATCTCGGTGGCGGGGCGGTCGGCCTGTTGCTGGGGGCGCTGCAGTTTGCGACGCAGCGGTGGCGGCGCTGGCCGCGGCTGCATCGTTGGGTGGGGCGGGTGTATTTCGCCGGGATGGTGGTGGCGATGGTCGGGGCGGTCGGGCTGATCGCGACCTCGCCGGCGCCGCCGTCGATCCGGGTGGCGTTCGCGGCCACGGCGCTGGCGTGGTTGGTGACCGGGTCGGTCGGACTGATGGCGATCTGGTGCGGGCAAGTGCCGCGGCACCAGCGCTGGATGGTGCGGGCCTATTTGGCGACGCTGGCACCGGTGGTGTTCCGGGTGGCGTTGCCGTCGGCGATCGGCCTTGGCCTGACGCCGTCGCCGGGCTTGATCGCGCTGCTGCTGTGGGCGAGTTGGGTGGTGCCGTTGTCGGTGTATGGCGTCGGGCGCGTGATCGCCGATGCGCGGGGCCGGCGCAAGCAATCGGCGATGCTGCTGTGCGGTGCCGGCCTCGGCGCGGGGTGATGGCCGGGCGTATGGGATCGTATGCCAGCCGGTGATTGCCACTGCCGGTATCGCCACGCCGATCTGCCGTCATTCCAGTCCTGAGTCAGATTTGCCAACGCTCGCGCTGTCGCGCAGCTGCGCACAATGCGCGGTCATCGTCGGCCCAGCATCGGCGCCCGCATCGCGCAGCGCCCGCATCGCGCAGAAAACACTGCCACGCCTGCGCCCAGGCGTGGCAGCCAGCGGGACGGACGATCGCAGGCGCCGGGGGAGGAGTGCGCCTGCGTTGTCGCCCGCCGCGACCTCAGCGGAGCTTGTCGAACAGTTGCTGGCGCACGGCGATGGTGCAGGCGTCTTCGGTGAACAGGTGTTCCAGCGCGCTGTTGTCGCTGGGCTTGCCGGTGCCCAGGTCGAGCACGGTCGCCTGCTTGCTGCCGCGTGCCTTGAACGCGGCGATGGCGGTGGTGGCGTTCTTCAGCGGCACGGTGGCGTCGTTGTCGGAGCCGCACAGCAGGGTCGGGGTGCGCGGCGCCCAGTCGAGCAGGTCGTTGCGCTCCAGGTCGCGCAGGAACGGGTCGTTGGCGTTGCTGGCGAAGTCCTTGTAGAAGCCGGGCTGGAAGTACTGGCGGATCTTGTCCACGCCCGGCAGGGTGTCGCCGAGCACCAGGTCGGTCAGGCTCTGGTTGCCGGGGAACAGCTTCTCCACTTTCTTCGCCCACGGATCCTGGAACACCTGCGACGGGTCGAGGTAGAGGTTCTTGTAGGTGTGCTGCATGCCGACGATGGCGTAGCTGGCCAGGACGATGCCGAAGGTGTTCTCGCCCACGGCGTTGCGGCCGCTCCAGCTGTCGCGGAAGGTCTGGCTGAGCGCATACGGGCCGGAAATCGGCGCGCTGGCGACCAGGTTGAACTCGTTGGACAGGTGCGCTTCGATCTCGCGCTGGGTGGCCATGGCGGCATGCCCGCCCTGCGAGAAGCCGGTCAGCATGACCTTGCCCGACAGCGGGGTGTTGAGCCGTTGCAGCACCTGGCGCGCGGCGCGCATCGCATCGATGGTGGAACTGGCCTCGGACGCGGCGTGCAGGTAGGGGTGGAACGCGTAGGTGGACTGGCCGATGCCGAGGTAGTCGCTGCTCACCACCACGTAGCCCTGGGTGGCGAGGTGGGTGACCATGGTGTCGTCGCCCTTGTCGTCGCGGATCTCCTTGGCCTGCTCGGCGCGGCGTTGCGACTCGGTGCCCTGGCTGTAGCTCACCAGCGGGAACGGACCGGGGCACTGGCTGCCGCCCGGCACCAGCAGCGCCGCCGACGCCGTGGTGGGTTCGCCATCGACGCCGATGGTGGCGTAGGTGAACTCGGCCACGCGCACGTCGCACTTGGCCTGGTCGGGGGATTGGTCGTTGGCCAGCAGCGTGGCGATCGCCTGACGGGTGTAGCTGGTCAGGACATTGCTCTTGAGCACGGTGCCGCGCGCCGGTGCCGCCGTGGCGGCGATGGGCAACAACGCGCCCGCGATGCCGATGAGGGAAAGTGCGCGCAGCGCCAGCCGATTCCGCTGTGTGGCCATGGAAACATCCTCGTGTCGAATCCCGGTCGCCCGGGGGGTGGGGGAGGGCGCAAACGCTACTATGTCGTCTGCATTATTTTTGCGACACGACGAGATAATATTTAGCTGCGGTATTGATTCGCATCGCGCCTGACGGAATTTCACGACACATCGCGTCGGAAAATGCCGAGATCCATCGATGCTGCGGCGTGCGCTGCGCCACAGTGGCGACGAGGAAAGGATGAAAGATCCGCATGGTTTCGCGCGAATCCAGCCGAATTCCGCTGTTTCGGCCGGCTGCGTGCACGTCACGGGAATTTGTCTACGTTTCTGAAGCGGACTTTTCAGAAGTCAATAATCTTGATTTCAAGATAATCGTAGGGTGGCAAGAGATAATCGCGTCAGATGATCCGAATATTGTCCGCCGCCACGAAACGCGTGGGCGGCGTAAGGACAGGAGCAGGACATCATCGACGTCGTGCGCGTCACAGTGTGTCTTGTTTGTCGCCGCGCGCGGTCGCGGTTGAACTCGCACCGCGGCATAAAAAAGCCGGCGGACCTTGCGGGCCGCCGGCTGCGATCGATCTTGCCGACCCGTGCGCGGGCCAGCGGAACGGGGTCAGCGCACTTGGTACAGCACGGTGGCGCCGGGCTTGGGTTCGAACGCGGGCACCGTTTGCTGCTTTAGCGCGGTGCCCTTGGCGTCCCATACCAGGGTTTCGGACGGGTACTCGTCCTTGCGGGTCATCGCATCGATCTGCTTGACGATCACGCTCGCGCCGGCGGGAACCTCGGGGTTCCAGGCGAACACGCCGAGCCTGCCGTAGAACACGGCAGGGGCGGTGGCGTCCAGGCGCCGGTCGGGGCACATCACCAGGCCGCGGTCGAGCATCACCCGCAGCGCGCCCACCGGCACGGCCTTCACCGCCGGCGATGTGCGGTCGGTGCTGTGGCCCGGGCAGACGTTGGCCGAGCGGGTCAGCATGTCCTCGACCACCTGCCGGTCGGGCTGGGCCAGCGCGGGCAGCGCGACGGCGGCGAGGGCGAGCGTTGCGAGAGGGAATTTCCAGGGCATGTCGAGACTCCTTCAATGGAGGAAAGACGCCGGGTTTTGCGGGACCTGCAAAGCGGGGGACAGGCGGCCGCGGCGGCGCGGGCAGACTCTAGCAACGGTGCGGGCGGCGAATGCAAAGCGGGCGTGAGGGCGCTGGCTGGGCAGCCGCTTCGGGCGTCGGGCGCTGCGCCGCGTTCGCTCCGCGTTGCCGCAGATTCGCGGATGGAACCGCTCCGACCGTAGCGCCGCCGCCCGCTGTGTTGTCCAGCGTGCCGCCAGCGTGGAAAGCGGGCAATCGCGTGGCAAGGGATTCAGTCCGATCGCAATGGAACCCCGCATGTGCCGACGGCTCCACTCGTCGCGGCTGAAGCCGTTCCGCAGGGATGAAGCCTGCGTCTCCAACGAATGCTGACCATCGCGCTGAAGGCCGGCCGCTCCTTGTGGGAGGGACTTCAGTCCCGACTGCAGCGAGGGTGGACGCACCGATCGCCCGCTCACAGCAACTCAGCGATACGGCCCCGGCCCCCGCCAGACCAGCTCGCCCTGGTGATAGACCTGCAGCATGGTGATGACCTGGCGGGCGTCGCCGATGCTCTTCAGTTCCGGCGAGTCCGGCGGCAGGGCGCGGCACTTGCCGGAGCCGCGGGTCAGGGCGATCTCCAGCGGGCAGACCATGCGGTACTCGGTGCCGGGCAGCAGGATGAACATCTCTTTCATGCCCTGCTGCTGCCAGGTGCGCAGTTGGCTCTCGCTGCCCAGGTCGTAATAGACCAGGTAGCCGCCGACTTCCAGGCTGGGCTGGGCCGCGTCCATGTCGTGGCGGTTGCCGCGGCTGCCGGGGCCGGCGGCCATTCCGCTGTTGTCCGGCGCGGTGTCGGTGTCGAGCGCGCCGGGCGGGCGCCCGGTCCAGGTCTGCGGACGGCGCTCGGTCGGCGGCGGCGGATTGCTGTCGGCGGTCTGCGCCGGACTCGGCGCCGGGGCGTCC
>NZ_AQOI01000153.1:0-4559 GCF_000364665.1 Xanthomonas sp. SHU 199 | reverse complement strand
CTGGGACGGATCCCCGCCTCGGCCGGCGCGGCGGCCTTCGGCATGCCCGGCGCAGTCGGCTGCGGTGCCATCGTCGTTACTCCGCGCGGAGGCGGGCGGCGGGCAACAGCCGTACCTGGCGGCGTCCGGTCACGGCGGCGGCACCTTGTCCAGCAGGGCGGCGACCAGACGATCGCCGTCCCAGCCTTCGGCGGTGGCTTCGTAACTGGGCAGCACGCGGTGGCGCAGCACATCGGCAGCGACCGCGCGCACGTCGTCGGGCGTGACGAAGTCGCGTCCGGCCAGCCAGGCGCGGGCGCGGGCGCACCGCTCCAATGCGATCGAACCACGCGGACTCGCGCCCCAGGCGATGCGCCGCGCCAACGCGGCGTCGTAGCCGCTGGCATCGCGCGAGGCCAGCACCAGTTCGATCAGATAGCGCTCCAGCGGCGGTGCCATGTGCAGCGCCAGCACCGCACGGCGTGCCGCGAATACGTCTTCCAGCGGCATGCGCGGCGGCGGCGCCTCGCCGGCCTCCAGCGTCTCGCGGGCGCGCTCGCGCGCCAGCCGCAGGATATCCGCCTCCGCAGCAGCTTCCGGGTAGCCGATCCGCACATGCATCAGGAAGCGGTCCAGCTGCGCCTCCGGCAGCGGGAAGGTGCCCTCCTGCTCGATCGGGTTCTGTGTCGCCATCACCAAGAACAGCTTCGGCAGCGCATAGGTGTGCCGGCCGACGGTGACCTGGCGCTCGCCCATCGCCTCGAGCAGGGCCGATTGCACCTTGGCCGGCGCACGGTTGATTTCGTCGGCGAGCAGGATCGGATGGAAGATCGGCCCGGGCAGGAACTCGAAGCGGCTCTCCTGCGGGCGCCACACCTCGGTACCGGTGAGGTCGGCCGGGAGCAGGTCGGGGGTGAACTGCACGCGGGCGAAATCCGCTTCCAGGCGCGAGGCCAGGGCACGGATCGCGGTGGTCTTGGCCAGGCCGGGCGCGCCTTCGACCAGCAGATGGCCATCGGCGAGCAGCGCGATCAGCAGGCGCTCCACCAGCGCCGACTGGCCGACGATGGTCTGGGACAGGCCGTCGCGCAGGGCGACGAACGCGGCGTGCAGGCGCTGCTGCTCGGGCGCGGCCGGCGGGGAATCGAGGGTCGGGGATGGAGTGTTCATTTGCGCAGTCTGACCCATCGCCGGTGAAAATGGTTCCGCGCACGGCGGACGCCGCGTGCTGCGAATTCAGGATTTCCTCATCGATGGGCGCAAACGCCGACGGGAGAGGCTTGCGCCTCTCCCGTCGAAGATTTCCCGCATTGCCCGCGCCGATCAGCCGGCGCGCTTGGCCACGCGCATCACCTTCGGGGTCACGAAGATCAGCAGCTCGGCCTTGCTCTTGCTGCGGCCGCGCTGCTTGAACAGATTGCCCAAGAACGGGACGTCGCCCAGGAACGGCACCTTGGAGATACTGCTGCGATCCGTAAATTCGTAGACGCCGCCGATCACCACGGTCTGTCCGTCGTCGACCAGCACCGCGGTATTGATCTCGCGGCGATTGATTTCCGGCACGGTGCCGTAGTTCTGCAGGGTGACGAAGCGCTCCACTTCATCCTTCTTGACGTTCATGTTCAAGAAGATGCGATTGTCGTCGGTGATCGTCGGCGTCACCTTCAGCTCCAGCAGCACTTCCTTGAACTGCACGTTCGGGGTGGCGGCGGTGCCGCCGGTACCGCCGGTGATAGTGACATAGCCGATTTCCTTACCCTGCTTGATCACGGCCTCGCGCTGGTTGGAGGTCACGATGCGCGGGTTGGAGATCACCTCGCCACGGCCTTCTTCCTGCAGCGCCGACAACTCCATGTCCAGCGAGAAATTGGCGCCCAGCAAGGTGTACGCGATGGCGCCGGGCGTGCCATTGGTGAAGGTGCCGGCGGGCATGTTGAAGTTCAGCCCGCTCGGGATGTTATGCACGCTGTTGTTGATGATCGACGTGTTGTTGGCCAGGTTGCCACTGACCACGCCGGTATTGCCGCCGTACTGCCTGCGGCCGGCAATGCCGAAGCGCGCACCCAGATCGCGTGCGAAGGTATCGGTGGCGATGACGATGCGGCCCTCGATCAGCACCTGGTCGACCGGGCGGTCGATCACGTTGATCAGCTCGCGCATCTGCGCGACCTTCTTCGGGATGTCGCTGATCATCAGCGTGTTGGTGCGCTCGTCGGCGACCAGACGCCCGCGCGGCGACAGGAAGCCGTTGTCGTTCTGGCTGCTGCCGTTGCCGCCGCCGTTTCCACCGCCGCCACCGCCACCGCCGATGCCCTTGGCCTCGGTCAGCGCCTTGAAGATCGCCGTGGCGCTGTGATAGTTGATCTGCACGTAGTCGGTGATCAGGTCCTCGCGGTTCTCGATCGCGATGCGCGCGTCTTCCTTGTCCTGCTCGAACTTGGCCAGCTCCTGCTGCGGCGCGACCCAGATCACCTTGCCGTCGCGGCGCTTGTCCAGGCCCTTGGCGCGCAGCACGATGTCCAGTGCCTGGTCCCACGGCACATTGACCAGGCGCAGGGTGACGCTGCCCTGCACGGTATCGGAGGCAACGATGTTGAGATTGGACTCCTCGGCGATCAACTGCAGCACCGTGCGCACCGGCACGTCCTGGAAGTTGAAGGTCACCGGCTTGCCGCTGTAGCCGCGGGCGGCCACCTGCGCGGCGGCCTGGCTGACCGTGGTCGCGGTGACCGCGCCCACCGCCGGCGCGGCGGCGCGCGGGGTGATCTCGACCACGTACTCGTTGCCCGACTGGTAGGCCAGCGATTCGAACGCGCCATTGGTGTTCAGCACCAGCTCGGCGCCGCCCGCATAGGGCTTGGCATCGATGCGCTGCACCGGCGTGGCGAAGTCGGTGACGTTGAGCGGACGCTGCAACTCCGGCGGCAGCGTGGCGTTGCCGACATCGACCACCACGCTGTTGCCCTGGGTGCGCAGGTCCGGGCTGGCGCCGGTGCCGTTGAAGGACAGGATCAGCCGTCCCGCACCGCCGTCGCCGCGCTTGAAGTCGATCTTCGACACCGTGAGCTTGGCCGGCGCCGCCGCAGGTGCGGGAGACGCGGCAACAGGCGCGGCGGGCGGCGCCGCGCTGGCGACGACCGCATTCCCGAGCATCGCCGCCAACCCCAACGCGCATAGCCGCATCGTCGCGTGGCGCCGGATGGGGCGCAGGCTCAGGGCTTTGGAAAAAGTCATCGTGCTATCCCCATAATCAATCATTGATCGTCCAGCGCGACGGAGGCGGGACGTTCCAGCCAGCCGCCGGCGCCATCCGGCACCAGTTCAATCAAATCGATGCGATCCTCGTGCACCCCGGTCACGCGGCCATCGCTCTGCCCCATGTACACGCCCGGACGCACGCGGTAGGTCACCTTGTCCGGCGCCATCACCAGCGCCACCTGGCCCGCGCCGCTGCCCAGCGTGCCGACCATGTTGAGGCTGTCCAGCGGGAACTGTTCCAGCGGTTCCTTGCGGCGGTTCGGATCCGGGCGCAGGCCGCTGCTGCCGTCGGGACTGGCCCAGGCATCGCTGAACGGATCGCGCAGGCCCTGCGCCGCATACTCGAAGGTTTCGAACTGCTGCATCACCGGCAACGGCTCCAGCGGCTGCGCCGGTCGCGCGCGCACTTCCTTCACCCAGTTCTCCAGATTCGGCGCATCGCCCGGCGTGCTGGTGATGGTGCGGCCGCAAGCGCCAAGCACCAGCGCCAGCGCGCCCGCAACGAGAATCCTGACCACCCGATGCTGCCGGCTCATGCGCCACCGCCTTGCTTGCCGGCCTTCTTCGCGGCCGCCGCGGCCTGTTCCTGGTCGGCCATTTCCTTGTCGTCCAGGTAGCGATAGGTCTTGACCGTACCGGACAGCTCCAGCTCGCCGCGCGCGGTGATGCCGTTGCTCTTGTCGCGCGGCTTCAGGTTGATGTCGTGCATGGTCAGGATCACCACCCGCGGCAGCGAGGCCACGCCACTGACGAAGGCGCCGAACTGGTGGTAGCTGCCGACCATGCGCAGGGCGATCGGCTTCTCCGCGTAGAACTCCTTCGGCGACTCCGGGCCCGGCTGGAACAACTCGTTGGTCAGGCCGCTGGACAGCGCGGTCTGCGAGATGTCGATGATCAGGTCGGGCATCTCGGTCTTGCTCGGCAGCTGCCGCAGCATCTGCTGCAGCACCTGCTCCATCTGCACCAGTTGCTGCTTCAGCGGCTGCAGGTTCACCGCACGGCTCTGCTCCTTCTCGAAGGAGGCGCGCAGTTCGGTTTCCTTCTGCTCCAGCGCCTGCAACTCGTCGCTCTTGCTGCTGATCAGCAGGAACCAGGACAGGGTCAGGATGAACAGGGTCACCAGCACGCAGAACACGATCTTGGCCTGCTGCGGCCAATTGCCGATGTTGTTGAAATCCAGCTCTTTGATGTTGAATTTCTTGCTCATGACGCCGGTCCCTGTTTCGCTGGCGTGGCGGCGGGTGCCGGCGCGGTGGCCGGCGCCGGTGCGGCAGGGCTGCCCGCGGCAGGTGCAGGCGCAGGCGCAGGAGCGCCCGGAGCCA
>NZ_AQOI01000152.1:0-1203 GCF_000364665.1 Xanthomonas sp. SHU 199 | reverse complement strand
CCCGTGGGGCGGCGACCGGCGCGGCGGCGACGCTGCTGCGCACGATGGCGACCGAGCCGGGCGTCAGCATGCGGTAGTCCAGGCCGGTGCCGGCGAGCAGCGCATGCAACTGCTGCGGCGGCGTCAGGCCGGCCGGGGCACCGCTGCTGCGCAGGCCTTCGGCCAGCGCCGGGTCGTACATCAGTTGCAGCCCGCTGCTGCGCGCGAACTGGTCCAGCGCCTGCGCCAGCGGCATGGGCGCGATGGCCGAGGCGGTGGCGGCGGGCGCCGACCAGGCCGGCAACGAGGACGTGCAGCCCAACAGCAGAGCGATGGAGACGACGAGAGGCTTGCGCATGACGATCACACCGGAGGGGAGGAAGGGCGGGCCCGCGCGTGCTGCGCGACGGCCATGCTTCCTAGGAGTGCCCCGGTGCGCCGTGCGGCTACCGTCGATTGCATGAATTTTTTCTTACAGCGGTGCCGGTGCGTGGCGGATGGTCACCGCGTGCGCATCGCGCTGCACCTGCACGTCCGGCAGGCTGCCGAGATAGGCGACGAAGGCCTCCGGATCGCGCAGGTGGAACACGCCGCTGACCCGCCGCGCCGCCAGCGCCGGGTCGGCGATGCGCAGCGGCTGCGTGGTGTAGGCGTTGAACAGGCGCGCCACTTCGCCCAGGCTGCGATCGTGCACGCCGACCTGCGCCGGCAGCCAGGCGGTGGCGTCGGCGATGTCGGCGTGGTCGCGCCGCGCCAGCACACGGCCCTGCGCATCCACCCGCGCCTGCTGGCCGCCGCCCAGGTCGGCCAGCGTCGTCCCCTCCGACGGCAGGTTGCCGCGGTGCCACCACGCCGGGGTATCGCGCGACACCTGCACCCGCCCCTGCAGCACGGTGACGCGTGCACCACCGGCCTGCGGGTCGACCCCGAACACGGTGCCGACGTCGCGCAGCACCAGCGCGCCGACGCTGACCCGCAGCGGCCGCGCCGGATCGTGGCCGAGATCGAACACCGCCTTGCCGCGCAGCAGGGCGATGTCGCGACGCTGCGTGCCGTAGCGCACCGCGATCGCGCCACCGCGCTCCAGTTGCACCACGCTGCCGTCGTCCAGCGCGACGCTGCGCGGCGCGTCCGATGGCGCTGCGTACACCGTCGCCAGCACCTGCTCCGGCGCGCTCAGGCGCAGCGCCACACCCGCGGCGGCCAGCGCGAGCACGGCGGCGG
>NZ_AQOI01000151.1:0-12478 GCF_000364665.1 Xanthomonas sp. SHU 199 | reverse complement strand
GGCTCGGTTGGCGCATCGGCACGACCAGCGCGGCGCAGCCGCAGATCGCCGCCGGCGCACCCTGCGAACGCGGTTCGCTGGCCGAGGCGCAGGCGCACGGCGATCTGCAGGCGGCCTTGCCCGCAGCCTGGAACGACGCGCAACGGCAGCAGGCCTTGCGTGTCTTGCTGGACACGCCGGCCACGCAGTGCGGCTACTTTCTGCAACTGGGGGCGGCCACCACGCGCGCGGTCGCACGCCTGCAGGACAATCCCGGCTACCGTTTCTCGGCGCTGCAACTGGGCTGGATCGGCTTCGGCCTGCGCGGCGCGCACGCGCAAGGCTGGGAGCGCTTCCGCAGCTTCGGCCGGGGCTATCGCCCGGCAGGCGGCAATGCGCAGGCGATCGAGGCGTTCTACAGCGGCCATGTGCGTTCGGAATGCGGCGTCGGCCGGCAGATCGCGCAACTGGCCACACAGCGCGAACTGTATGGCGACGCGGCGTTCGATCGTGCGTTCAGCGCCGACGAGCTGTCGATCGGCACCTTCCTGACCCTGCACGACACCGATAGCATCCTGCTCGGCGCGCACGCCGGCGAGTTCTTCGCCGACGGCAAGGCAGTCAGGACCGCGCAGCGCGGCCGTGCGGCCTTCCTCGGTGCGCCCGGCTACATCGTGCACGTGTTCGAGCGCCGCTACCTGGACGACATCAACAACCAGGCCGAGAACTTCGTGGTCGCCGCGGTCAGCGCCGAGGCCGCTACGGCATTGCGTGCGCACGGTGGCTTCGCCTACTACGACGCCCAGAACCGCCGCATCTGGGAGCTGGCGCGGGCGCTGCGCGGCCCGGGCCGGGAGCGCTTCGAGCGCTTGCTGTACGCGCGCGACCCGGCACTGCGCGCACGCCTGGATCCGGCGCAGCAGGCGGTGCTCGCGCAACTCGACGCCTTGCTCGACGATCCGTTCTACCGTGGCTTCGCGGTCTACGTGCATCCCAAGGGCGTCAAGCCGATCGGGTATCACGTGGTGCGGCTGCTGGATCGCAATCCGCGCACGCCGTTCGCGATCGAGCTGACCCTGCATAACCTGCACACCACGCTTTACCAGCGCTGGCGCGACCTGCAACTGCACGACTGTGCGCAAACGCCGCCGCCGGCACCTGCCGCCACATCGGTGCCTTAGCTGCGCGTCACGTCGGCATCGCCGCTTCGTGAGACCCTAACCCTCCTTTTTTCGAACCGGGAACGACGCATGGAACTGGGACTTGTAGGCTTGGGCCGGATGGGCGCCAACATGGCTGAGCGGCTGGTGCGCGGCGGGCATCGCGTGGTCGGTTTCGACCTGGGCGAGGCCGCGCGTAGCGCGGCGCAGCAGCGCGGGGTCGACGCGGTCGACAGCATGGCCGCGCTGATCGCGGCGTTGCCGGCACCGCGCGCGGTGTGGCTGATGGTGCCGGCCGGCAAGGTCGTCGACGACACCCTGGCGGCGTTGCTGCCGTTGCTCGGCAAGGGCGACGTGGTGATCGACGGCGGCAATTCCTACTACAAGGATTCGATGCGCCGCGCCGGCGAACTCGCCGCGCACGGCATCGCCTATGTCGACTGCGGCACCAGCGGCGGCGTGTGGGGTCTGCGCGAGGGCTACAGCCTGATGATCGGCGGCGATACCGCCGCGGTGCAGCGCCTGCACGACGTGTTCGCGACCCTGGCGCCGGCCGCCGATGCCGGCTGGGGACATGTCGGCCCCAGCGGCGCCGGCCACTTCACCAAGATGGTCCACAACGGCATCGAGTACGGGATGATGCAGGCCTATGCCGAGGGCTTCGCGCTGATGGGGCGCAAGCAGGAATTCGCACTGGACCTGCACCAGGTGGCCGAGGTCTGGCGCCAGGGCAGCGTGGTGCGTTCATGGCTGCTGGACCTGTGCGCGGATGCATTGGGCGACAACCCGACCCTGGCCGGGATCGCGCCGTTCGTCCAGGACTCCGGCGAGGGCCGCTGGACCGTGGCCGAGGCGATCGACCTGGACGTGCCGGCGCCGGTGATCACCCTCTCGCTGCTGGAGCGGCTGCGCTCGCGCGACGACGATTCGTTCGCCGACAAGTTGCTGGCGGCGATGCGCAACCAGTTCGGCGGCCATGCGATCAAGCACGAGGGCGGCGACGCGCCCGCGCCGGGCGGTACGCGCCCGGCCTGAGGCCCGGCGCTCAGTCCAGCGTGACGCTGCAGCCGGAGGCGGCGCTGCGCACGCCTGCCTCCAGCAGCCGCATCACCGCCAGCGCCTGCGCCGCATCCACCGGCGCAGGCGCGCGACCTGCGATCGCCTCGCGAAAGGCCGCATAGCAGTCGCGGTAATCGCCACGCGGCGCGGGCAGGGTCTGGACGGCGTGCGTGCCGTCGGCGCCGACCAGGCGCAACTGGCCGGGCAGGGGATCCTCGCCCCAGCCGGGCGTGCCCGGCGCGACGCCCGCGCGCAACTGCGCTTCCTGCGTATCCAGGCCGTGCTTGACGTAGCTGCCGCCGCTGCCGTGGAGCGCGAAGCGCAGGCCGTTGGCGGCGACCAGCGAGCCGGCATGCAGCACCACGCGCAACCGCGGATAGCGCAGCACCGCATGCACGTAATCCACGGTCTGCGCGCCGGGGCGTTGCAGCGCCAGATCGGCCTGCAGCGCCTGCGGCGGCCCGAACAGTTGCAGGGCCTGATCGAGCAGATGCGGCCCCAGGTCGAACCACAGCCCCGAGCCGGGGAGGGCGTGCTCGCGCCAGCGGTCGCCGACCTGCGGACGGTGGCGGTCGAAGTGCGAATGGAACTCGGCGATCTCGCCCAGCGTGCCCGCCTCCAGCAAGGCGCGCACGCCGAGGAAGTCGCTGTCCCAGCGTCGGTTCTGGAACACGCTGACGATGCGGTCGGCGCGCTGCGCCTGGTCGAGCACCTGTTGCGCTTCGGCCACGTCCAGGGTGAATGGCTTGTCCACCAGCACGTGCTTGCCCTGCGCCAGCGCGGCCAGCGCCAACGGCGCGTGGGTCTGGTTGGGCGTGGCGATCACCACTGCATCGATCCGCGGATCGGCGAAGGCCTGCGCCGCATCGGCGACCACGCGCGCCTGTGGCCAGGCCGCATGCACCCCCTCGGCCTGGCGCGAGACCACGGTGTGCAGGTGCAGGCCGGGCGTGTGTGCGATCAGCGGCGCATGGAAGGTGCGGCCGACGTAGCCGAAGCCGAGCAGGGCGAGATTGAAGTCGGACATGGGCGCAGGCAGCAGCGGCGGGACGCCAGTATCGCCTGGGCTGCGTGGGCGGATTGCGCATTCACGCTGCGGCGATTCTTCGGTCACGCCGCCTGTACGACGGCCTGGCGGAGACTGCGCGCACATTCAGCGGAGGAAGACACGATGAAGACGATCAATGCACGCACCCTGCTTGGCGCCACCCTGGTGGCCGGTTTCGCGTTCGGCGCGGGCCAGGCGTTCGCAGCCGGCCAGGCCACCAGCGCCAAGGACCACGGCACCATGGGCCAGCAGGACACGATGCAGCACGACACCATGGCCCATGACACGACTCGCCACGACTCCAAGGAGCCGGTCACCGACACCTGGATCACCACCAAGGTGAAGGCCGATCTGCTGGCCACCAAGAACGTGTCGGGCACCGAGATCAAGGTCGACACCGTCAACGGCACGGTCAAGCTGTCCGGCGCGGTCGCGACCAAGGCCGAGAAGGACAAGGCCGTGGCGGTCGCCAAGAAGATCGACGGGGTCAAGAAGGTGGATGCGGCCGACCTGAAGGTCAGCGCCGCCGCCAAGAAGTAAGCATTGCGATCCGCCGCCGCGGGTGGGGATGCGACGAGGCGCCCCACCCGCGACAGCCGGTCTGCGACGCACCCTGCGGGGTGCGTTTTTTTTGGGGGGCAAATTCGCGACGGAAATCGCATTTCGCGTCGCATTGACACCCGCTCAGACATCATGCCTTCATGTTCGTCAACGGATCACGCGCGATGTTGGAGACCCAACCCCACCCGGCTGCGGGGCACGCGGCCGCGGCTGCCGAGGCGCTGGGCGCCGCGTTGTCCGGCCATGGCGCGCAGCCGTCACTGCTGCTGCCGGCGGTGCGCCGGCTGGAAGCGCAGTTGAGCATGCTGTTGACCACGTTTCACGACGACACCGGGTTCTGGCCGGCGTTCTCCGTGCTGATGCAGGAACTGGATCAGGGCCTGAGCCAATCCGAGCGCCGGCGCCTGCGCAGCCACGCCGATTTCCTGCTGGTCCGCGCCGGCATGCCGGCCTGGACCCTGATCGGCGCCACCGCCGGTTCCATTCCGCCCCCGGCGCGCCGGCCCTGAGCGCGGCGCGCGCGTGGCACTCCCGCGGGTGGCCGCAGGCCGCCCGTGTCGTCGTGCGCGCGGCCTGGGATAGAGTCCTTGCAGGTACCGCGATCGGGGTGTCGCGCTTCCGCTGAACAATTCATCTGCTGCCGGGGAAGATGGGCGACAATGCGCGCCCGCGATGGCCGCAGCCGTTCCTTCTTTTGACGCACCAGCTATGCAGACCATCGCCAAACACGATGCTTGGGACCGCTGGCGGCTGCCGTTGCTGGCGCTGGCCGTCGTCCTGATCGTCATCCTGCCCTCGCTGCTGCTGCGGCAGATGAATGCCAGCACCCTGCGTGCGGCGGATTGGGTCGGCCACAGCCAGGAAGTGACCGCCACCTTGAACGCGATGGAAGCGGACATGCGCGACATGGAGTCGGCGGCGATGGCGATGTCGCACGGCGTGCAGTCGCCGATCCTGACCGCGCGCCTGCAGCAGGCGCGCAACTCGATGCAGCCGACGCTGGCGCACCTGGCCGAGCTGACCCGCGACAACCCGGACCAGCAGATCCGCGTCGGCCGCCTGCAGAGCACGCTGGAGCGACGCGGCCTGATCGCCGAGCGGATCGCGCAGACCCGCGATCCGGAGCGGATCCGCGCGCTGATCCAGGACATGACCGCCGACAATCCAGTGCGCGGCCTGATCGCCGAGCTGCAGCGGCGCGAGGACGAACTGCTGAGCGAGCGGACCGCCGACGCCGAGCAGCGCCGCATGCTCGCCTCGATGATGAGCTGGACCTCGCTGGTGGTGCAGCTGTTGTTGCTGGGCCTGGTGATCTGGCTGTTGCAACGGCAGATCGGCCGGCGCCTGGACGCCGAGCGCCACATGCTGCGCGCCAACGGCCGCGCCGCGGCGGTGCTGCAGACCGTGCGCGAGCCGATCGTGCTGCTCGACAACGGCCAGCGCATGCTGATGCACAACACCGCCTTCGCCGAACTGTACGGCATGGACCTGGCGGATCCGCCGAAGCTGCTCGCCGACGTCGGCGACGGCGTCTGGCAGGATCCGGTGATCGTGCAGCGCTTGGCCGACGTGCTGCTGCGCGGACGCGAATTGTGGGATTTCGAGCACGAACAACTTGGCGCGGACGGCGTACCAAGGACCATGCTGCTGAATGCGCGGCGCATGCCGCTGCCGGACAGCGAGGACGAAGTGGTCTTGATGACGGTCAGCGACATCACCCTGCAGAAAACCGCGCAACAGCGCATCCAGGAGCTGAACCGGCAGCTGGAGGGCAAGGTCGAGCAGGTGTCCGAAGTCAATCGCGAACTGGAGGCGTTCAGCTACTCGGTCTCGCACGATCTGCGCGCGCCGCTGCGCCACGTGGCCGGCTTCGCCGACAAGCTGGTTCGCCATCTGGGCGATGGCGCCGACGAGAAGAGCCGGCACTACCTGGAGGTGATCGGCACCTCGGCGCGGCGCATGGCCTCGCTGATCGACGACCTGCTGGTGTACTCGCGCCTGGGCCGCAGTGCGCTGCGCCTGCAGGCGGTGGACATGCAGTCGCTGGTGGCGGAGACGCGTTCGGTGCTCGACGCCAACTACCAGTCCGACCATGGCGACAGCGGGCATCGCATCGAATGGAGCATCGCGCCGTTGCCGATTCTGGTCGCCGACGAAAACATGATGCGCCAGCTGTGGCTGAACCTGCTCGGCAATGCGGTCAAGTACAGCGCCAAGCGCGAGGTCGCGCAGATCGAGGTCGGCTACCAGGTGCAGCCGGACGGCAGCCATCACTTCAGCGTGCGCGACAATGGCGCAGGCTTCGACATGACCTATGCGGCCAAGCTGTTCGGCGTGTTCCAGCGCCTGCACAAGGCCAGCGAGTATTCCGGCACCGGTATCGGCCTGGCCAGCGTGCGCCGCGTGCTGACCCGCCATGGCGGCCATATCTGGGCCGAGTCCGCCCCCGACCAGGGCGCCACCTTCCATTTCGTCTTGCCCCCGGCGCCCGAAGCGCCCACTACCGAGTTCATCGCATGACCGCCATCCGCACCATCCTGCTTGCCGAAGACAGCCCCGCCGATGCCGAAATGGCGGTGGATGCGTTGCGCGACGCGCGTCTGGCCAATCCCATCGTGCACGTCGAGGACGGCGTGGAGGCGATGGACTACCTGCTGCGCCGCGGCGCCTATGCCGAGCGCGAGGAAGGCCTGCCGGCGGTGCTGCTGCTGGACATCAAGATGCCGCGCATGGACGGCCTGGAAGTGCTCAAACTGGTGCGCAGCGAGGAGTCGCTCAAGCGCCTGCCGGTGGTGATCCTGTCGTCCTCGCGCGAGGAAAGCGACCTGGCCCGCAGTTGGGATCTGGGCGTGAACGCGTATGTGGTCAAGCCGGTGGACGTGGACCAGTTCTTCACCGCAGTGAAGACCCTGGGCACCTTCTGGGCGCTGATCAACCAGGCGCCGGACAAAGAGTAAGCGCGCATGCCCACCACCGGCCCCAGGCTTGGCCCGATCCGGATCCTCATGGTCGAGGATTCGCCGGAGGATGCCGAGCTGCTGTCCGACCAGTTGCTGGACGCCGGCCTGGAGGCGACCTTCCGCCGCGTGGAAAGCGAGCCGACCCTGCGCGAGGCGCTGGGCGAGTTCGCGCCGGACATCGTGCTGTCGGACCTGAGCATGCCCGGGTTCTCCGGGCACGAGGCGCTGCGGGTGGTGCGCGAGGACGGCAACGCCGTGCCCTTCATCTTCGTCTCCGGCACCATCGGCGAGGAGACCGCGGTGGAGGCGCTGCGCGACGGCGCCAACGACTACATCATCAAGCACAACCCGACCCGCCTGCCGTCGGCGGTGGCGCGGGCGATCCGCGAGGCCCGCACCGAGCGCGAGCGGCAGCGGGTGGAGCGCGAACTGATGCGCGCGCAGCGGCTGGAGAGCCTGGCCCTGCTCGCCGCCGGCCTCAGCCACGACCTGCGCAACATCCTGCAGCCGCTGCTGATCGTGCCGGAACTGATCGTCGGTCGCAGCGACGATCCGCAACTGCGGCACCTGGCCGACGTCATCGCCGAGTGCGGCCGGCGCGGCCACGAGATGGCCGAGTCGATGCTGTCGTTCGTGCGCGGCTCGCGCACGCCGAGCGAGCCGGTGCGCATCGCCGAGCTGTTCCAGGCGGTGCAGATGCTGCTCAAGAGCAGCCTGCCGGAGCGGGTGACGCTGCAGGCGGACGTGGCCGATCCGGCGCTGTCGATCGAGGCCAACTACACCGAGTTGCAGCAGTGCCTGCTCAACCTCGGCCTCAACGCGATCCAGGCGATGCCCGACGGCGGCCAGCTGAGCTTCTCGGCGGCGCCGGCGATCGGTGCCGACGGCAGCGAGCAGGTGCGCATCCTGGTCCGCGACAGCGGTATGGGCATGGATGCGGAGACCCAGGCGCGGCTGTTCAGTCCCTTCTTCACCACCAAGCCGGACGGCACCGGCCTGGGCCTGATCTCGTGCAAGCGCATCGTCGAGAGCTACGGTGGCCGGATCGGCGTGGACAGCACGCCGGGCCAGGGCACCTGCTTCGAATTGCTGATCCCGCTGCGCGCGCCGGTGCCGTCGTTCGAGCCGGAGCCGTCGCTGCCGATGGGCAAGGGCCAGCGCGTGCTCCTCGTCGATGGCGAGGCCACGCGGTTGTCGCTGCTCGGCAATGCGCTGTCCAGCCAGGGCTACCGTCCGCAGTTGGCGTCCGACGGCGCCGCCGCGCTGCGCGACGTCGAGGAACACGGCCTGCCGGACCTGGTGATCGTCGACAGCGACATCATCCTGCTGTCGGCGGTACGCCTGCTGCTGGCGCTGCAGGACCTGGGCTACCAGGGCCCGGCGATCGTCCTCGAGGACACCGGCACCAACCTGGAGCGCGACCACTTCCCCGCCGACATCGCCGTGCACGTCCTGCGCAAGCCGCTGGAAATGCAGCGCGTGTTCCGCGCGGTGGCGCATGCCCTCGAAAGCGGCTGAGGTGCTGGGAATGGGGATGGGGGAATCGGGAATGGGAACGGCCAAAGCCAAAGCCAAAGCCAAAGCCGATGCTCATTGCTGCATGGCGACCGTATCTCCAGCGCAAGCTGCGCGATGACGTGACTCGTTTATCTGGAGTCACCGAGAGAGGCAAAGCTCACCGGATCCGATAAGTGCAGCTTGGAACGCAAGGGCAACGGATTGACGCCTCAGCGGCCATCATGTCTCAGCGCAAGCTCCGCGCTCCGGCTGTTCCGATTCCCCATTCCCGATTCCCCAATCCCGGCTTCTCACTGCTGCGCCGACTGGTCTTCCGGGTCGCGGCGGGCGGGGGAGCGGCGCGGGGGCAGGGGCGGCAGGGCGTCGCGCGATTCGGTGTCGTGGTCGGCGGACAGGGCCGGTTCCCAGGGGAAGCGCGGCAGGGTGCGCACGGCGTTCTCCAGCTTGCGCGACCAGGTGTCGTGGATCTCGGCGTACAGCGGGGTGTCCGCTTCCAGGCGCATGCGCTCGGTCACGCGCAGGTCGTTGCGGCGGATCAGCGCCACATCGATCGGCATGCCCACCGACAGGTTGGAACGGATGGTCGAGTCCAGCGACACCAGGGCGGTGCGTGCGGCGTCTTCCAGTTGCATCTCCGAGCGGATGATGCGGTCCAGGATCGGCTTGCCGTACTTGGATTCGCCGATCTGCAGGTAGGGCGTCTCCGGCGAGGTGGCGATGGCGTTGCCGAGCGGATAGATCATGTACAGCCCGGGCCGTTCGCCGGCGATCTGCCCGCCCAGGATCAGCGTCGACTGCACGTTGATGCCGCTGTGCTGCGATTGCTCGGACAGCTTGATCTGGCTGGAGGCCAGCACGTCGCCGACGTACTCGGCCACCTCGAACAGGTGCCGGAAGGTGCGCAGGCTGCGCGGCGCGTCCGGATCGTCGGCGTCGCGCTGCAGACGCGAAAGGGTCAGCTGCGTGGTCGCCAGGTTGCCTGCCGACATCAGCGCGAACACCGCCTGGCCCGGATACTCGAACACATGCAGCTTGCGGTGGACGCGGACGTCGTCCAGCGAGGCGTTGGTGCGGGTGTCAGCGGCGAAGACCAGGCCTTCGTCCACTTCGATGCCGACGCAATATGTCATGGCGCTGCCGAAAACCGGGTACGTCCCGATTCTATGGGGGCGGCTCGGGCTTGGCTAGCCGTTGACGCTCGCGGTCGCGGCATGCGCGAATAGCGCATGACCACCGTGCTTCTGAGCCTGGGCAGCAACCTGAGCCCGCATCACCACCTGGCCGCGGCGATCGCGGCGCTGCGCCGGCAGTTCGGCGCGGTCGCGGTGTCGCCGACCTATCGCACCGCGGCGGTCGGCTTCGACGGGCCGGCGTTCCTGAACAACGCGGTGGCGCTGCAGACCGACTGGGAGCTGGCGCCGCTGGACGACTGGCTGCATGCGCTGGAGGACGCGCATGGCCGCGACCGCAGCGGCCCGCGCTTCAGCGACCGCACCCTGGACATCGACGTGGTGTTCTACGGCGACCGCATCGTCGAAGGCCCCGGCCACCTGCGCATCCCGCGGCCCGAGCTGCGCCACGCCTTCGTGCTCAAGCCGCTGGCCGACATCGCCGCCGACTTCGTCGACCCGGTCACCGGCCAAACCCTGGGCGCGCTATGGCAGGCGCATGAGGAGCATGGCAAGGCGTTCGAGGTGGTGGAATTGGTTGATGAAGCCGGGAATGGGGAATCGGGATTGGGGAATCGGTAGAACTGGGTACCGGGCCGATCGTCGCGCTGTCATGGCGCGGCCTGGCGTAGCTCTCAGCAATGGCTGGAAAGAGGTCGCGCTTGCCGATTCCCCATTCCCCATTCCCCGTTCCCAGCCTTCAAGTCAGCCCGCGTCCCCCATCCACCCGCACGGTCTGCCCGGTGACGAAGCTGGCGTCGTCGAGCAGCCAGCGCACAGCCTCGGCGATTTCCTCGACCTGGCCGGTGCGTGCCAGCGGGGTGCGTGCCAGCAGGGCCTGCTGCGCGGCGGCGTCCTTGCCGGCGTCGGGCCACAGGATCGCGCCGGGGGCGATGGCGTTGACGCGGACCTGCGGCGCCAGTTCCAGCGCCAGCGAGCGGGTCAGCATCGCCAGGGCGGCCTTGGCCGCGCTGTACAGCGGATGCGCGCGCAGCGGCTGTTCGGCGTGCAGGTCGGTGAGATTGACGATCGCGCCGCCGTGTTGACGCAACTGCGTGGCCGCGGCCTGCGCCAGGAACAGCGGCGCACGCGCGTTGACCGCGAACAGGTCGTCCCATTGCGCAGGCGTGGCCTCGTGCAACGGCGTGGGATAGAAGTTGGAGGCGTTGTTGACCAGTGCGTCGAGGCGGCCGAAGCGCGCCACGCACTGCGCCACCAGGTCGGGTAGCTGCGCGGCGTCGCGCAGGTCGGCCTGCAGGGTCAGCGTGCTGCCGGCGCGCATGGCGTCCAGCTCCTGCGCCAGCGCGCGCAGCTCGGCCTGCGAGGTGTGCGCATGCAAGGCCACGTTATAGCCGGCCGCGTGCAGGCGTCGGGCGATGCCGGCGCCGATGCGCCGCGCGCTGCCGGTGATCAGGGCGACTTTGGTCTGGGTCATGTACGGGTTCCATGCTCGGCTATGCTGTGCATTGTCCACGCAATCGCGCAGCGCATGCCCACCGACCTTCCTTTGCCCGATGCCACCGCATTGGCCCACAGCGATCGCCTGGCCGCGCACATGCGCGCCGAGATCGCCGCCGCCGGCGGAGCCATTCCGTTCTCGCGCTTCATGGAGCTGGCGCTGTACGCGCCCGGCCTGGGCTACTACAGCGCCGGCAGCAGCAAGTTCGGCGAAGAGGGCGATTTCGTCACCTCGCCGGAACTGGGGCCGCTGTTCGCCGCCACCGTGTCCAATGCGTTGGCGCCGGTGCTGCAGCAACTCGGGCCGCAGGCACGCATGCTGGAAGTGGGCGGCGGCAGCGGCGCCTTCGCCGAGGTCATGCTCAAGCGCCTGCTGGCGCTGGATGCGCTGCCCGAGCGCTATGCGATCCTGGAGCCCAGCGCCGATCTGCGCGAACGGCAACGCGAGCGCCTGGCGCGCGCGCTGATCCCGCCGGTGTTCGAGTTGGTGGAATGGCTGGACCGGCCGTTCGACGACGACTGGAACGGCGTGCTGTTCGCCAACGAGGTGATCGACGCCCTGCCGACGCCGCGCTTCGCGCTGCGCGACGGCGAGGTGTTCGAGGAAACCGTGACGCTGGATGGCGAGGGCCGCTTCCGCCGCGGCGAACAGCCGGCCGATCCGCTGCTGGCGGCGGCGGTGCGGCACATCGAACGCTATCTGCAGGCGCCGTTCGCCGACGGCTACCGTTCCGAATTGCTGCCGCAGTTGCCGTACTGGATCCAGGCGGTGGCCGGCGGCCTGCGCAGCGGCGCGATGCTGTTCGTGGACTACGGCTATCCGCGCCGCGAGTTCTATCTGCCCGAGCGCGACGACGGCACCTTGCGTGCTTTCTACCGGCATCGCACGCATGCCGATCCGTACCGCTGGCCGGGCCTGCAGGACCTGACCGCGTCGGTGGACTTCACCGCGCTGGCCGAGGCCGGCACCGGGGCGGGCTTCGACCTGGCCGGTTACTGCAATCAGGCCAGCTTCCTGCTCGGCAACGGCCTGGACGCGCTGCTGGCCGAGGCCGAGGCGCGCAGCGACGCAGCCGCGCAACTGCGCCTGCGTCAGCAGGTGAAGCAGCTGACCCTGCCCAGCGAGATGGGCGAGCGTTTCCAGGTGATGGGCTTCGAGCGCGACGTGTCGCTGGCGCCGGCGTTCCTGTCCGGCGACCTGACCTGGCGGCTGTGATGGCGGCAGTGCGCGACTTCCGCTGGCCCTGGCTGTGGCTGGGGCTGTGGTGGCTGGGCATCGCGGTGCTGATCTACGTGTGCCTGATGCCGCACCCGCCGCAGTTGTCTGACCTGCCCGACACCGACAAGGTCGAGCACTTCATCGCCTACCTGGTGCTGGCCGCCGCGGCCGTGCAAGTGTATGCCGGGCCGCGCGCCTGGACCTGGGCCGCGCTGGGTCTGCTGGCGCTGGGCGTGGGCATCGAATTCGCGCAGGGCGCCTGGACCACCACGCGCTCGGCCGATCCGCTGGATGCCCTGGCCGACGCCCTGGGCGTGGCGGCCGGCATGGCCACCGCGGCCACGCCG
>NZ_AQOI01000150.1:0-8431 GCF_000364665.1 Xanthomonas sp. SHU 199 | reverse complement strand
CTGGAGCGCGGCAGCCGCCGTTGAGCGACGTGACCGCGCGGTCTACGGCGTCGGCCAAGTTGTGGAATCCCAGGCCGCGCGCAAGGCGCGGCACGCGTACCGCGTCCTAGAGTGCCGGCGCCGGGCACCCCGCCCGGTCGCCGCGCGGCGACTCCGCGCGCCTGTGCAGGAGAACACGCATGCAAGCACGCTACTCCCCCCGTGCCGCGCGCGGCGCCGGCCTGTTCGTCGCGCTGTGCCTGGCGGCCAGTGCCGCCGCACCCGCCAATGCCGCCTGGAACGATGTCTGCAGCGGTACCGCCACCTACACCAGCTCCGGCTATTCCGGCGGCGCGCTGCTGCTGGATCCCATCGACCCGACCGCCACGATCGCCGCGCTGAACCCGACGCAGCTCAACTATGGTGGCGTCCAGGCGGCACTGGCCGGTGCCTACCTGCAGGTGCAGGGACCGCGCGGCACGGTCACCGTGTACGTCACCGACCTGTATCCGGAGGGCGCCGACTGCGGGCTGGACCTGTCGCCCAATGCCTTCGCCGCGATCGGCGACACCAGCGCCGGGCGCATCCCGATCCGCTGGCAGGTGGTGGCCGCACCGGTCACCGGCAACGTGGTGTACCGGATCAAGGAGGGCAGTTCGCAATACTGGGCGGCGATCCAGGTGCGCAACCACCGCTATCCGGTGGTGAAGTTCGAATACAGGAAGAACGGCGACTGGGTCAGCCTGCCGAAGACCGCGTACAACCATTTCGTCGGCGAGCAGATGGGCGCGCAACTGCTGGAGATCCGCCTCACCGACATCCGCGGCCAGGTGGTCACCGACACCCTCGGCGCGCTGCCCAGCCAGGGCGACAAGGGCGTGTACTTCGCCGACGGACACGTGCAGTTCCCGCGCTGAAGCGTGCCGTTGCATGCGCCGGCGGTCGCGCGCCGGCGCTGCGTCCACTTGCGCGCGCCTGCGCCGCGGCGATGATGCCGCAGCGCAGGTGAAGCCTCACGCTCAGAACTTGAAGTGCAGCGTCGCCATGTAGCGGCGGCCGTTGTGGTAGCGCCCGACCGGGTGGTCCTTGTCGCCCAAGTACTGCAGGTATTCCTCGTCCAGCAGGTTCTGTGCGTCCAGTTGCAGCGACCACTGCGCGTTGAACGCATAGCCCACGCTCGCGCCCAGGTCGGTGTAGGCGTCGACGCTGGCCGGCGCGGCGCCGGCGACGTAGCCGCCGGCCAGATAGCTGTCGCGCCAGTTCAGGCCGATCCGCGCGTTCCACGGTCCCTTCTCGTAGTAGGGGCTGAAGGCGACGCTGTTGCGCGACTGGTAGGGCAGCGGGTTGCCGCTGTTGTTCTCGCCGCTGGCGTAGGTGTAGTTGGCCGACAGGCCGAAGCCGCTGTCGCCAAACGGTTGCTGGTAGGCCAGGGTGAAGCCCTTGACCTTGCCGGTGCCGGCGTTGCGCGGGCGCTGGATGCTGTAGTCGCAGTAGCCGTCGGCGGTGCAGCCGTTGCTGCCGAGCATCTGCGCCCAGGTCTGCGGCGAGGTGTCGCGGATCGCGTTGTACTGGCGCTCGATGGTGGCCGAGGTGTCGATGTAGTTGTCGATCTTCTTGTAGAAGATGGACCACGCCACCACTGCCTGCGGCGCGAAGTAGTACTCGGCCGAGAGGTTGAAGTTCCACGATTCGTAGGGCGACAGCGCGGCATTGCCGCCGCTGCCGGTGAGCGTGGTGTCGTTGAGGAAGGTGTTGTTGACCATCTGGTTGTACGGCGCCCAGGCGATCACCTTGCCGGCGCCGAAGCGGAACACCCAGTCGTTGTCGGTATCGTAGGCCAGGTTCAGCGACGGCAGCAGGAAGTGTTCGGTCTGCGTGCGGGTCTGCCACTTGCTGTCCAGATCCTGCAGGGTCGGCGTGCCGCTGTAGACGAAGCCGCTGCCTTCGGTCTTGGAGCGCACGTAGCGCAGGCCCAGGTTGCCGCGCAGGCCGGCGTTGGAGAAGTTCAGCTGCACGTAGCCGGCGTTGTTGGTCTGCTGCAGCGCCCAGGTGTTGTTGAGGTAGCTGGACGGGTCCGGATTGGCGTAGTCGACCGGGCTGTTGCGGATCCAGTCGATCACGTTGCCGCGCCCGGCCTGCACGTGCTGGCCGTGGTCGGGATAGAACCCGCGGATGTCGGTCAGGCCGATGGTGCCGATGTCGGCCAGGGTGGCCGGGGTGACGCCGCCGTACACGTTGAGCGCGAAGTCCTCGTCGTGCTTGCCCTGGCGCACGCCGACCAGCAACTGGTTGAACACGCCGTCGAACTGCAGGTCCAGATCGAGCTGGCCGTAGCGATCCTTGCTCTGGGTGGAGAACACGCCGTTGTTGCCGATCCAGCCGCCGGCCGAGCCCCAGTTGGCCGGGTTGCGCGCGGCGGTGGGATCGTCGAAGCGGATGCCGCGGTCCAGATCCCAGCGGAAGCCGCCGTTGTAGAACGGCTCGATGAAGTACTGCGCCAGGTGGTCGTTGTCGGACTTGCTCTGGCCGACCTGGCCGCGCAAGGTCCAGCGTTCGCCGCGGTAGGCGCCGCGCAGGTCCAGGTCCTTGGTGGTCACCTGCGACTGGCGCACGTTGTTGTCGTAGATCACCGTGCCGCCGCCTGCATTGGCGTTGGCGCCGGAATGGCCGCTGTTGACCACGCCGTTGCGCACGTCGCCCAGCGCGTCGACCGCGGCGACGGTGCCCGGGTTCCAGGTGAGGAAGCTGTACATCGACTGGTTGTAGTTGTCGAAGTCTTCCTTGATGTACAGGCCGCTGAGGTTGAACTCCAGCGCGTCGCTGGGCTTGAGCTGCAGATTCACCACTGCGCTGTCGCGCTTGCGGTCCTGCTGGAACCAGGCGGCGTTGATCGAGTTGGGCACGTCCGCATCGGCCGGCACGCCGGCGGCATTGGCGAAGCTGCCGGCCTTGGCGTAGCCGAACACCTCCAGACCCTGGCGGTCCACGCGTTCCTCGTAATGCTGCGCGGACACCGCGACGCCGAAGGTCTGCTGCGGATTCTTCCAGCTGTACAGCAGCGACGCGTTCGGCTTGCCCTCGCTGGCCTGCTGGCTGTAGCTGTAGCCGACCGAGCCGGCGATCTCGTTGGCCTTCAGGTCCAGCGGCTGGCGGGTATGCATCAACACGGTGCCGCCGAGGCTGCCTTCGGTCAGCCGCGCCTCGGTGGATTTGACGATCTCCGCGCGACCCAGGATCTGCGGCGACAGCAGGGTGTAGTCGAAGCCGCGGTTGGGCTGCTCGCCGTACAGCCAGATCGCCTGCGCCACCGGGTGGCCGTCCAGGAACGACAGGTTGAGGCTGGGATCGGTGCCGTCGATGCTGACCCGCTCGCCCTGGCCGAAGCGGCGATCGATGGTGACGCCGGGGATCTGCGCGAACGCCTCGGCGACGTTGGTGCTGGGGAACTTGCCGATGTCCTCGGCGGTGATCGCCTCGGACACGGTGACGTTGTTGCGCTTGGTGTCCAGCGACTTCTCCAGGCTGGCGCGGATGCCGACCACCTGGACCGCGTCCAGATCGGTGGCGGCGGAGTCGGCCTGCTGCGCCTGCGCGGCGAAGGCGAGGACGCTGGCGGCGATGGCGGCCGACAGGACGGACGGGCGGTGACGCATGATGTCTCTCCTCATCATTCATGGATGGGCACCGTCGGCGTGGCCGACGGTGCGGGACGGAGTTGCGTGCTGCCTGGCGGCGCGGACCGATGCCGATTCCCCTGGGTCCGCGGACGCCGTGTTTGTGCCGAATTCGTTGCGAAGCGTGCAGAACCTTTACGGTCCGGTGACAACGATGTCAACGCGATGCCGCGGCGGGGTGGCCCCGGTGGCGGGGCAAAACCGACCTGTCGTGTCCGGGATCGCGCTGCGGCGTGTCGGGTCGCGTACGGGCCTTCACGTCGATGACTTGGGCCGATTTCCCGGGATTTGCCGCGATCCGGGCTGTCGCAGGGGCTGTGGTTCAGACCTCTGCCAGGCATCGCCGCGATTGGTCTTGTGGCTTGTAGACAAATTCGTGCCCGCCGGTGACAACGATGCGGTTTGCGGCGCTGCACCCAAGCTCGCCGAAGGGCGGATACCGGCACATGATCCATCGGCATCGGCCATGACCGCCGCCTGGACATGGGCGCCAGCGCTGGCGGGAATCGGCCGCTCGCTGTGCGCAGGGCGTGGCCCGAGGCCAGGGGGCTTGGGCGACTCGCCGCCGCGAATTTCGGGGTGACGCGCCACTGCGCTGTTGCCGTGGTCGGGCAGCGCTGTCGATCTGGGCCTGCGCCGCGTGCTGTGGCGCGACGTGCACGACCCGCCGATTGGTACTATATTGGACATAATGAATCCATGCGGACTGGAGAGCTCGCCATGACCAAGCCCAAGCCGCAGGCCGATCCACGCCTGCATGCGCTGGCCGTGGACCCGGACGCGCCGACGCCGCTGTACCTGCAACTGGCCAGCAAGCTGGTGGAGGCGATCAAGGGCGGGCAGTGGAAGCCGGGCGAGGCGTTGCCGGCCGAACGGCAGCTGTGCGAGTACCTGCAGGTGTCGCGGGTCACGCTGCGTCAGGCCGTGGATGCGCTGGTCGAACAAGGCCTGGTGTCGCGCCGGCAGGGCGCCGGCACTTTCGTCACCTCGCACATCCAGCACCAGCTCAGCGGCCTGGCCAGCTTCAGCGAAACCCTGCGCATGAAGGGCCTGGAGCCGGGCACGCGCTGGCTGGAGCGGCGCACGCGCCCGGCGCATGGCGAGGAGATCCTGCGCCTTGGCCTGTCCCCGGACACGGTCGTCGCGGCGCTGACCCGCCTGCGCAGCGCCGACGGCCGGGTGATGGCCTACGAGAAGGCGGTGCTGCCGCAGCACGTAGTGCCCGATCCGCACGCCATTGCCGATTCGCTCTACAGCTACCTGGACGAGCGCGGCACCCCGGTGGTGCGGGCGCTGCAATACTTCCGCGCCATCAACCTGCCGGCGCGGCTGGCCGGCCATCTCGGCATGAAGGAAGGCGAGGCGATCCTGCACGTGGTGCGGGTCGGCTACACCCGCGACGGCAGCGCGATCGAACTGACCGACACCTATTGCCACAACGACTACTACGACTTCGTCGCCGAACTGCGACGCTGACCGCCGATCCCCGCGCCCTCCCGGAGCACGCCGCCCATGACCACCGCACGGCCCGCCAGTCCCTACGCTTCCATCGCCATCGTCGGCCTGTTGTTCTTCATCATGGGCTTCTTTACCTGGATCAACGGGCCGTTGATCCTGTTCGCCAAGGTCGCCTTCAATGTCAGCGACACCTTCGCGTTTCTCATCCCGAGTGCGTTCTACATTTCCTACTTCTGCCTGGCATTGCCTTCTTCGCTCATCCTGAAGCTGACCGGGATGAAGAAGGGCCTGGCGCTGAGCCTGCTGATCATGGCGATCGGCGCCGCGATCTTCGGCCAGTTCACCAATGCCCGTTCCTACGTGGGCGCGGTGAGCGGCATCTTCATCATCGGCGGCGGCCTGGCCTTGCTGCAGACCGCGGTCAATCCGTACATCAGCATCCTCGGGCCGATCGACGGCGCAGCGCGCCGTATCGCGCTGATGGGCATCTGCAACAAGGTGGCGGGCGCGCTGGCCACGTATGGACTGGCGAAGGTGGTCCTGCACGGCATGGAGGATTTTTCGACGCAGATCGAACAGGTGCTGCCGGCGCAGAAGGAACTCCTGTTGCAGGAATTCGCTGGCCGCATCCACGGCCCTTACATGGCGATCGCCGGCATCCTGGCCGTGCTTTCCGTCGCCATCCTGTTTTCGCCCTTGCCCGAGATCAGCCCCGAGACGGCGAACGCGTCGGCCTCCGACGAGCGCAGCCGCGACAGCATCTTCGCGTTTCCGCACGTATGGCTGGGCGCGTTGTGCATCTTCGTGTACGTCGGCGCCGAGGTGATGGCCGGCGATGCGATCGGCATCTACGGCAACAGCCTCGGTCTCTCGCTCGACTACGCGAAATATTTCACCATCGGCACCCTGGCCTGCATGCTGGCCGGCTACCTGCTCGGCCTGGTGCTGATCCCGAAGTACATCTCCCAGGAAAAGTACCTGTCCATTTCGGCCTGCCTCGGCATCGTGTTTTCGCTGTGCGCGATGGTGACCGGGGGCTATGTCTCGGTGGCGTTCGTGGCGGCGCTCGGATTCGCCAACGCCATCATGTGGCCGGCCATCTTCCCGCTGGCCATCAAGGGGCTGGGCAAGTTCACCGAAAAGGGCGCAGCGCTGTTGATCATGGGCATCGTGGGCGGCGCCGCGGTGCCGCAGCTGTTCGCCCATCTGAAGGAGTCCTTCGATTTCCAGGTGGTCTTCGCCGGCCTGATGATCGCCTGCTACCTGTACATCCTGTTCTTCGCGCTGCGCGGTCACCGCGTCGGCCAGGGCGCGCGGTGAGCTGACGCGCTTTTCTCCAACTCGGCAAACTCATTCCAATGCGCAGACCCACCATCAAAGACGTCGCCGAACGGGCGCGGGTGTCGCTGAAGACCGTTTCGCGGGTCATCAACAACGAACCCTCGGTGATGCAGGCCACGCGCTCGCGCGTGCTGCACGCCATCGCCGAACTCGACTACGAGCCGGATCCGTCGGCGCGCAATCTGCGCAGCGGCACCCCGTTCGTGATCGGGCTGGTGTACGACAACCCCAACCCTTACCACATCATCGGCGTGCAGAACGGCGTGCTTGCCGCCTGTCGCGAGACTGGCTTCGGCCTGCAGATCCACCCCTGCGACTCCACCGCGCCGATGCTTGCAGAGGAACTGGCCGAGTGGACCCAGCGCTCGCGCCTGGCCGGGCTGGTGCTGACCGCGCCGATGTCCGAGCGCGCCGACCTGGTCGCGGCGCTGGCCGCGCGCGGGATCAAGACCGTGCGCATCATCGCCGCCACCGAGGATCCGCAGGATGGCCCGTGCGTCTACGTCGACGACCGCGACGCCGCCTACGAGATCACCGAACACCTGATCCAGCTCGGCCACCAGCGCATCGGCTTCCTGTGGGGCGGCACCTCGCATCGCTCCAGCGGCGAGCGCTATGCCGGCTACGAGGCGGCGCTGAAGGACTACGGCATCACCCTGGACAAGCACCTGGTGATCCCCGGCGACTACACCTTCGACGACGGCTTCCGCGGCGCCCGCCGCCTGCTGGCGCTGCGCGAACCACCGACCGCGATCTTCGGCTCCAACGACGAGATCGCCGCCGGCGTGCTGGCCGCGGCCAAGTCGGCAGGCATGAACGTGCCCTACGACCTGTCCATCGCCGGCTTCGAGGACAGCCCGTTCTCGCGCCAGTCGTGGCCGCCGCTGACCACCGCCAAGCAGGCCACCGAAGACATCGCCCGCCACGCCGCGCGGCTGCTGATCAGCCAGCTGCGCAGCGATGCCTACGAAGACCATCCGGCGCCGGTGCACAACCAGGGCTTCGTGCCGCAACTGGTGGTGCGCGGCTCGACCGCGCCCATGCAGCCGCATTCCCGCCGTTCCTCCTCCCCAGACCCCACGTGATCCTGCCCATGGCGCTGCCCTCCGAAACCGAAACCCTGATGTTCCGCGAAGCCGCGGAAGCCGCCGCGGTCGTCGCCGCGCAGTTCGAACGCAACCACGCCACCGTGAGCGCGCTCGCCGCGTCGTTGCGCGCCGCGCCGCCGCCGTTCGTGGTGACCTGTGCGCGCGGCAGTTCCGACCACGCCGCCACCTACGCCAAGTACCTGTTCGAGACCCAGCTCGGCGTGGTCACCGCCTCGGCCTCGCCGTCGGTGGGCTCGGTGTACGAAGCGCCGCTGCAGTTGCGCGGCGCGCTGTACCTGGTGATCTCGCAGTCGGGCAAGAGCCCGGACCTGCTGCGCAACGCGCAGGCGGCCAAGGACGCCGGCGCGCGCGTGGTGGCCCTGGTCAACGTCGAGGATTCGCCGCTGGCGCAGCTGGCCGACACGGTGATTCCGCTCGGCGCGGGCCCGGAGAAGAGCGTGGCCGCGACCAAGAGCTACCTGGCCTCGCTGGCGGCGATCCTGCAGCTCGGCGCGCACTGGAAGAACGACCCGGCGCTGCTGGGCGCACTGCAGGAATTGCCGCAGGCGCTGCGTGCGGCCTGGCAGGCCGACTGGCGCTCGCTGACCGACGGCCTGGTCGAGGCGCACAACCTGTTCGTGCTCGACCGCGGCCTGGGCCTGGCGGCGGCGCAGGAAGCGGCGCTGAAGTTCAAGGAGACCTGCGGCCTGCACGCCGAGGCCTACAGCTCGGCCGAAGTGAAGCACGGGCCGATGGCCCTGGTCGGCCCGGGCTTCCCGGTGCTGGCGTTCGACCAGCCGGACGAAGCCGGCGAGGGCACCCGGCGCCTAGCCGAGGAGTTCCGCGGCCGCGGCGCGCAGGTGTGGCTGGCCAGCGCCGGCGGCGACCTGC
>NZ_AQOI01000149.1:0-21465 GCF_000364665.1 Xanthomonas sp. SHU 199 | reverse complement strand
GTTACTTTTCTTTGCGCGAGCAAAGAAAAGTAACTCTCCGTAAGGCGAAAGCTTTGCTTCTGCTAAAGAAAAACCAAAAGAAGCGCTTTCCACAGCTGAAGGCTGGTCATGCACACCCCGCCGTGGCTGCCGCGCCGAGGGACCCCATAAATCAACAGCAAAGAAATAGCAGAAGCAAAGCCTGGGGTATGCCTGCCAAGGGAAGCGCGGTTACGTGTATGGGCAGCCGCCGCCGCACCTGCCTCGCGGCGCCCAGCCCGGTGCACGCGCAGCCCAAGCGAGACGCAGCGAGCCCCGAACTCCCGACTACGCCGAAACGCATCCCACCCTCTAGACTGCACGCATCATCGTGGGGGCTCACCTTTGGTTTCCAGTTGGATCCTGCTGCTGGTGTCGGTCGGCTATGCGGCGCTGCTGTTCGCGGTGGCGTGGTGGGGCGACCGCCGTCCGCTGTATCCGGAGCGGCCGTGGCTGCGGCCGGCGGTGTACAGCCTGGCGCTGGCCGTGTACTGCTCGTCGTGGACGTTCTACGGCGCGGTCGGCAGCGCGGTGCGCAACGGCGCCGGCTACCTGCCGATCTACCTGGGCCCGCTGCTGATGCTGCTGTTCGGCTGGCGCATCGTCGAGCGCCTGGCGCTGATCGCGCGCAGCGAGAACACCGTGTCCATCGCCGATTTCATTTCCTCGCGCTACGGCCGCTCGCGGCGCCTGGCCGCGCTGGTGGCGGTGATCGCGCTGGTCGGCGTGGTGCCGTACCTGGCGCTGCAGTACAAGGCGGTGGCGATGAGCCTGCAGGTGCTCAGCAGCCAGTCCAGCGCCGGTGCGCCGTTCTATGCAGATCCGGCGCTGTACGTGGCCTTGGGCATGGCGCTGTTCGCCACGCTGTTCGGCACCCGCCAGGTCGATGCCACCGAGCACCACCACGGCATGATGCTGGCGATCGCGCTGGAGTCGGTGGTGAAGCTGCTGGCGATGGTGGCGGTGGGCGTGTTCGCCTACGTGTGGCTGTCCGTGCGCGACGGTGGCCAGGTGATGGCGTCGGCACGCACGCTGTTCCAGAACACCCCGCCGGTGGGCTTCATCTCGCAGACCCTGCTCAGCTTCCTGGCGCTGGTGTGCCTGCCACGGCAGTTCCACGTGGCGGTAGTGGAGTGCAGCGACGTCGGCGACATCCGCAAGGCGCGCTGGCTGTTCGGCCTGTACCTGGTGCTGATCTCGGCGATGGTGGTGCCGATCGCAGCCGCCGGCATCGCGCTGTTCGGCGGCGGCGACGTGGCCGACGACAGCATCGTGCTGGCGCTGCCGCTGGCCGAAAGCCGCACCGCGCTGGCGCTGGTCGCCTACGTGGGCGGGTTCTCCGCCGCCACCGGCATGGTCATCGTCTCCAGCATCGCGCTGGCGACGATGATCAGCAACGACCTGGTGATGCCGGTGCTGCTGCGCCGCCGCGGGCACCAGGCGGCCGGTGCCGACGTGGCCTCGAAGGTGCTGTGGATCCGCCGCCTGGCGATCCTGCTGCTGGCGCTGATCGCCTACGGCTATTACCGCAGCAGCAGCAACGACACGACGCTGGCGTCCTACGGCCTGATGGCCTTCGCCGCGGTGGCGCAGTTCGCGCCGGGCGTGATCGGCGGCCTGTACTGGCGCGGCGCCAGCCGCAAGGGCGTGGAGACCGGCATGGTGCTGGGCTTCGCCACCTGGATCTACACCCTGCTGCTGCCGGCGCTGACCCAGGCCGGCTGGCTGGCGCCGGCGTGGCTGCTGGACGGGCCGTTCGGCATCTCCTGGCTGCGCCCGCAGCAGCTGTTCGGCATGAGCGGCTGGGACCCGCTGGCGCACGGCACGTTCTGGTCGCTGCTGGTCAACGTCGGCACGATGATGCTGGTGTCGGCGCGCTGGCGCCCGGGCCTGGACGAGCGCCTGCGCGCCGCGCCGTTCCTGGAGCCGTACTCGCAGCGCCCGGCAGTGGCCGGCGACTGGCTCGGGCAGGTGCGCGTGGTCGACCTGCAGGCGCTGGCCGAGCGCATGGTCGGCGAGCGCCACGCCCGCCGCGCCTTCGCCGAGCAGGCGCAACTGCTCGGCCGCGAGCCGCAGCCCACTGCGGTGGCCGACCGCGTCTGGGTGCAGTTCACCGAGCGCCTGCTCGCCGCTTCGATCGGTGCGGCCTCCGCGCGTCTGGTCCTGACCAGCCTGCTGCGCGGCTCGGGCATGGACCTGGGCGAGGTGGTGGCGGTGCTCGACGAGGCCGGGCAGGAACTGCGCTTCAACCGCGAGATCCTCTCCACCACGCTGGAGAACATCAGCGCCGGGGTCAGCGTGGTGGATCCGGCGATGCGCCTGACCGCGTGGAATCGCCGCTACCAGCAGATGTTCGGCTATCCCGACGGCATGCTCTACGTCGGCCGCCCGGTCGCCGACCTGATCCGCTACAACGCCGAGCGCGGCGAACTCGGCGGCGGCCAGGTGGAGGACCAGATCGCCCGCCGCATCGCGCACATGCGCGCCGGCACCCCGCACGTGTTCGAACGCACCCGCAGCGACGGCAAGGTGATCGAGATGCGCGGCCAGCCGCTGCCCGGCGGCGGCTATGTCACCAGCTACAACGACATCACCGACTACAAGCGCGCCGAGCAGGCGCTGCTCGAGGCCAACGAGACCCTGGAGCAGCGCGTGGCCGAGCGCTCGCGCGAGGCCGAACTGGCGCAGCAATCCAAGACCCGCTTCCTGGCCGCGATCAGCCACGACGTGCTGCAGCCGCTCAACGCCGCGCGCCTGTTCGCCTCGGCCCTGCGCGATGCGCACCAGAGCGAGGAGCAGCGGCATCTGGCCGAACGCGTGGATGCTTCGTTGCGCGCGGCCGAGGAACTGCTCGACGGCCTGCTCGACGTGTCGCGGCTGGATGCCGGCGGCCTGCGCCCGACCATCGAGGACGTCGATGCCGGCCTGCTGCTGCGCGAACTGGCCGCGCAGTACAGCCCGATCGCCGCCGGCCGCGGCCTGCGCCTGCACGTGTACGCGCGCCCGCTGTGGGTGCGCAGCGATCGCCGGCTGCTGCGCCGGGTGCTGCAGAACTTCCTCGCCAACGCGCTGCGCTACACCCGCCAGGGCCGCATCGTGCTGGGCATGCGCCGCCGCGGCGCGGCGTTGGAACTGCAGGTCTGGGACACCGGCCCCGGCATCCCGCCGCACCACATGCAGCAGATCTTCGACGAGTTCCAGCGCTACCAGCAGCCGTTCGACTGGGGCGAGCAGGGGCTGGGCCTGGGCCTGTCGATCTGCCAGCGCATCTCGCGCCTGCTCGGTCACGACCTGGATGCGCGCAGCCGCGTCGGCCACGGCAGCATGTTCTCCATCACCGTGCCGCGGGCGGCGCCCCCGCCGCAGGCGCTGCAACGCGCGCCACGCGCAGCGGCCGCGGCCGATTCGCTGGCCGGGCTGCGCGTGCTGTGCGTGGACAACGATCAGGAAATCCTCGACGGCATGCGCGCGCTACTCGGCCGTTGGCAGGTGGAGGTGATCTGCGCGAGCACCGTCGACGAGGCGCTCGCGCAGGCCGCGTGCGCGCCGCAGGTGATGCTGGTCGATTACCACCTGCACGACCGGCTCGACGGCCTGGAGACCCTGGATGCGCTGCGCGCGGCGATGCCGGGGCCGGTGGCCGGCGCGCTGCTCACCGCCGACGGCCGCGACGAACTGAAGCTGCAGGCCCGCGAACGCGGCTACCGGCTGCTGACCAAGCCGGTCAAGCCGGCCTCGCTGCGCGCCTTCCTCACCGCCTACCACGACCCGATCTAGGAGCGGTCGCGCGGCTTCGTAACGGCAATGTATGGGGTATGTGGCAGCCGTCGGCGCGACCGGCGTGGCGCACGGCGCGGGCGGGCGGCTAAGGTGGTGGGCCGCCCACGACCCGCCTGCGCATGACCTCCCTGGACGACACCGCGATCCCCCCGCTCCCGGACCTGCTGGCGGCGCTGGAGGCCGGCCAGGCGCAGACCCTCGAACGCGGTGCCCGCGCCTACCTGCGGCAGCGCCCCGACGATGTCCTGGCCAGCAGTCTGCTGGCGATGAGCCTGCAGATGCAGGGCCAGCCGGCGCCGGCCGCTGCGGTGTACCGCAGGCTGGCCGAGCGCGAGCCGCACGAGGTCGCGCACTGGAACAACCTGGGCACGGCACTGCGCGAAGCCGGCGACCCCGGCCCGGCCGCCGAGGCCTATCTTCGCGCCCGCGCGCTGGCGCCGGACGATCCGCTGCCGCACCACAACCTCGGCCTGCTGGCGATGCACGCCGGCGATTACGCCGCGGCCCGCGAACACCTGCTCGATGCCCACGCGCTGGCGCCGCAGGCGCCGCCGCTGTGCGTGCACGCGGCGATGGCCTGCCATGAGTGCGGCGACTTCCAGCGCGTGCAGGCGCTGATCGCCGGCTGGCGGCAGTGGCCGCCGCTGGATCCGGACACCACCGTGGAACTGGCCTGGCTGCTGTCGCAGGGCGGCGAGACCGACACCGCCTGCGACCTGCTGCGCGCCTGTGCCGAGGGACCGATGGCGCAACCAGCGCGCGCCTGGTCGCGGCTGGTGCTGGTGCTCGAGCGCGCCAACCGCCTGCCGCAGGCGCGCGAGGCCGCCGCGCAGCTGCCGCCGCCGGAGCGCATCGACGACCCGGACGTGCGCCAGGACGCCAGCAATGCGCTGGCGGTACTGGCCATGCGCGAGGGCCACTGGCAGCAGGCGCATGCGCTGCTGCGCGGGCTGTTGGCCGATGGCAGTGCGGTCGACCGGCGCAAGCAGAGCAACCTGTTCTTCGCCCTGGCGCGGGTCTGCGACCGCCTCGGCCTTCACGACGAAGCGCTGCATGCCTGCGCGCAGGGCCATGCCGGCCAGGTCGAGGGCCTGGCCGCGCTGGTGCCGGAGCTGGCGGCGGCGGACGCACCGCCATTGCCGGTCGCGCAGGCCCGCTGGGATCCGGCACGCCATGCCGCGGCGCGGCCGGTGACCGCGCCGGCCATGGCCGACTCGCCGATCTTCGTGGTCGGCTTCCCGCGCTCGGGTACCACCTTGCTGGAACAGATGCTCGACGCCCACCCGCAGTTGGTGGCGATGGACGAGCGGCCGTTCCTGCAGGGACTGGCCGACCGCCTGGAGGCGCGCGGCGTGGCCTGGCCGGACGGACTGGGCGAGCTCGACGATGCCGCCTGTGACGCGCTGCGCGCCGAGTACTGGCAGGCGGTGCGCGGGGTGGTGCAGCTGCAGCCGGGCCAGCGCCTGGTCGACAAGAATCCGTTGAACTTGCTGCGCCTGCCGCTGATCCGGCGCCTGTTCCCGGAGGCGCCGGTGATCCTGGCGCTGCGCCACCCCTGCGACGTGCTGCTGAGCTGCTACATGCAGGCATTCCGCTCGCCGGCGTTCGCCCTGCTGTGTGCCAGCCTGCCGCGGCTGGCGCGCGGCTATGCCGACGCGATGGAGTTCTGGCTCTACCACGCCGCCTTGCTGCAGCCGCGTGCGCTGGAGCTGCGCTACGAGGACCTGGTGGCCGATCCGCAGGTGCAGGTGGCGCGCCTGGGACAGTTCCTGCGGCTGCAGCAGCCGGAGCGGTTGCTCGACTTCCAGCGCCACGCGCGCGCCAAGGGCTTCATCAGCACGCCCAGCTACGCGCAGGTGGTGGAGGGCATCAACCGCAAGGCCCTGGACCGCTGGCACGCCTATCGCGACGCCTTCGCGCCGGTACTGCCGGTGCTGCAGCCGTTCCTGCGACGCTGGGACTACCGCGTCGACTGAGCGTTGCGTGTTGTCTGAACCGTTCCCGTCTGCCGGTTGAACGGCAACAACGCAGCGTGCGCTGTACCGCGCTTGAAGCGGTGTTTTTGTCAGGTGATGGCGCACGTTGGCACACCGAAACAACACCCTTCTTATAAAAAACTAACAAGTGCCTGACGGTCCTGTAATGGACCGCTGGCCCGAGGCATCCATTTCACCCGCCGCGCGTTTCCGCGCCCGGGATGGTTCGCGCCTGCGTGCAGCCGGCGCTTGTCGCACATCACATGAGGTCTTCCCGATGTCCGTAGCAAAGAACAGACTCGCTCACGCCGTTTGCCTGGCCATGGCGACGCTTCCCGCCACGCTCTATGCGCAGAGCGCCACGCCGGCGGCGTCCGCGTCCGGCGACGCGCCGGTGACCCTGGACAAGCTCACCGTCACCGGTTCGCTGGTGCGCCGCGTGGATGTGGAGACCGCCAGTCCGGTCGCCGTGGTCGATCGCCAGCAGATCCAGCAGAGCGGCAAGCAGACCCTGGGCGATCTGCTGCAGGCACTGCCCGGCATCGCCGGTGCCGCGACCAACCCGCAGGTCAACAACGGCGGCGGCGATGGCGCCTCGACCATCTCGCTGCGCGGCCTCGGCGACGAGCGCACGCTGATCCTGATCGACGGCCACCGCATCCAGAACAACGACGTCAACTCGATCCCGGCCAACATGATCGACCATGTCGAAGTGCTGAAGGTCGGCGCCTCGGCGATGTACGGCTCCGACGCCATCGGCGGCGTGGTCAACTTCATCCTGCGCAAGAACTTCGAAGGCGGCGAAGTCTCGGCCAACTACGGCCAGACCAGCCGCGGCGACGGCGCGCGCCAGGGCGGCAGCTTCACCTTCGGCAAGACCTGGGACCGCGGCAACGTGGTGGTCGGCCTGGACTACAACAAGCAGAAGGACGTCTCCACCGCCAACCGCGCGTTCTCCAAGTACGCGATGTACCTGTCCAGCGGCAGCGTCTACAAGGGCGGTTCCAGCCGCACGCCGACCGGCTACTACAAGCTGCCGGCGGCGACCCTGGCGGCCAACGGCTGCAGCGCCAACGGTGCGCTGACCAGCAACGGCAGCGGCGGCTACAAGTGCTACAGCTCGTCGGCCGACGCCTACAACTACCAGGCGGAGAACCTGTTGCTGACCCCGCAGCAGCGTGTCGGCGGCTTCGTGCTCGGCAGCTTCAACATCACCGACTCGATGCAGGCGTACGTCAACGCCTACCACAACCACACCATGTCCAACTTCGCGATCGCGCCGCTGCCGTTCGACGCGCAGAACGACGGCATCACCATCGCCGCCAACAACCCGTACAACCCGTTCGGCGTGGAGTTCGGCCCCAACGGCTACGAACTGCGTACCCGCTTCAACTCGCTCGGTCAGCGCGAAGGCTTCTACGACACCGCCACCGACCAGGACGTGATCGGCCTGAAGGGCGGCATCGGCGACAGCAGCTGGGTGTGGGACGCCAATTTCAACTACGGCCACTACCGCCAGCGCAACTGGAGCCACGGCTACGTCGACTACGCCGCGCTGCAGAACGCGATCAACAGCGGGCAGGTCAACATCTTCGACCAAGGCAACGCCAACACGGTCGCCTGGCTGAAGAGCAACGAGTCGATCCCGCGCCAGGAAACCACCACGATCATGCGGCAGTGGGAAGCCAGCGCCAACGGCAGCCTGTGGGAGATGCCGGCCGGCGCCGCGCAGCTGGCGGTGGGCGTGCTCTACCGCAAGGAGAGCCTGAGCTCCTCGGTGTCGGCCAACGC
The DNA here is from genome assembly GCF_000364665.1 of Xanthomonas sp. SHU 199. NCBI lineage: Bacteria > Pseudomonadati > Pseudomonadota > Gammaproteobacteria > Lysobacterales > Lysobacteraceae > Xanthomonas > Xanthomonas sp. SHU 199. The sequence goes on along the minus strand of NZ_AQOI01000149.1, from coordinate 13,900 downwards.
GCTGATCAACAGCGACAACACCTGCGCCATTTCCTCCGAGGCCTGCGCCTCGCCGCTGAGCGGTAGCTTCAACGTCAAGGAAGCCTATGCGCAGCTGTTCATGCCGGTGCTGGAGCAGTCCTCGCCGATCGGCGCGCTCAACCTGACCTTGAGCGATCGCTATTCCGACTACAGCAGCGTGCGCTCGGGCAACAACAGCGCCTCGTTCCAGGTGGAGTGGCGGCCGATCCACGACCTGATGGTGCGCGGTACCGCGGCGCAGGTGTTCCGTGCGCCGACCATCACCGACATCTACCAGGGCCCGACCGCCGACTCGCCGAACTTCGTCGACCCGTGCATCGGCTACAGCGGTAGCGGCAACGCCAATGCCTGCGCCGGCGTGCCGGCCGGCTGGACCGGTTCGGGCCTGTCGCAGACCAACGCGATCAAGTCCGGCGCCACGTACGTCGGCTACCAGCTCAAGCCGGAGAAGGGCACCTCGTTCGACTACGGCCTGGTCTACAGCCCCGAGTACGTGCCAGGCCTGTCGGTCAACCTCGACTGGTGGAAGGTCAAGCTCAACGACCTGATCCAGCCGATCTCCGCGCAGACCGTGGCCGACCTCTGCTACAACGACAACAACAGCCCGTACTGCAGCTACATCCACCGCTATCCGGCGGGTAGCGTCAGCGCCGGCAACATCGACTACATCCAGACGCCGGTGGTCAACATCGGCAAGCTCAACACCCAGGGCATCGACCTGGGCGCGAGCTATGCGCTGCCCGACACCGACTACGGCAAGTTCACCCTGGCCGTGGACAGCACCTACCTGCACCGCTACGACATCGACACCGGGGACACGGTGGTGCACATGGCCGGCCGCTACAACTCGTCCTACGGCAACTACGCGCACTGGCGCGCGCATGCCCTGCTCGGCTGGAAGCTGGGCAACTGGGACGCGAGCTGGACCACGCGCTGGATCGGCAAGATGCAGGTCGGCAGTGGCGACCTGAGCCAGAACATGTCCGCCGATGCGGCGTTCAAGGGCGTGGTGCTGGACTACGGCAGCTACATGTACCACAACCTGCAGGTGGGCTACGACATGGCCGGGGCCAACCTGCGCCTGGATCTGGGCGTGGACAACCTGACCAACAAGCAGCCGCCGATGATGTACCAGAACAACGTGTTGAACGCGAACACCGACGTGAGCACCTACGACACGCTCGGCCGCTACTACTGGATGCGGGCCACCTACCGCTTCTGAGTGGAGCCGGTGCCGCCCGCCTGTGCGGGCGGCACCGAAGCATGCGACACGGCGCGTCCATGCGGGCGCGCCGTTTTGCTATGGGGGCCAACGGTACCGATGGGAATGAACCACACCGACCTGCGTCACTACGTCCGCGTCTACGACGCGGCGCTGGAGCCGGGCTTCTGCGCGCAGCTGATCGCGCAATTCGAACAGACCTCCGCTCAGCACAACCGCAATGGTGCCGGCCAGCGCGCCGGGCTGGACGACAGCGCCTGGACCGAGCTCAACGTCAGCCGTCTTGCCGATCCCGCATTCCAGGGCTTCTTCATCGAGCAGGTGCGTGCGGGACTGGCGCGCTACAACGCCGATCTCGGGCTGACCGCCGAAGTACCGTGGCGCCCACGCCTGGCCGACCTGCGGATCAAGCGCTACCGCGCCGATGCCGGCGAACGCTTCCAGCCGCACTTCGACGCCTGCGACGCGGAGACCGGGCGCTACCTGGTGTTCCTGTGGTATCTCAACGACGTGGCCGAGGGCGGGCACACCCGCTTCCTCGACCTGGACCTGGAGATCGCGCCGCGCGCCGGCCGCCTGCTGGTCTTCCCGCCGTACTGGATGTTCCTGCATGCCGGCCTGCCGCCGCGCAGCGGCGACAAGTACATCCTGTCCACCTATCTCGAATTCACCGCCAAGCCGGCTTGATCCAAGGCGCCGTCAGTGTGGGATGGGCGCGCACGTCGCCGCACATCCCCAATTCCGAATCCTCAATCCCGGCCGCACCAGCGCCCCGTCGATCAACCTGCACCATGCAGATGTTCGAACAGGATGGTGCTGCCGATCGCGATCAGCAGCGCGCCGCCGACGATCTCCGCGCGCTTGCCGGCGAGCGCGCCCAGCGCGCGGCCGAGCATGATGCCCAGGGTGACCATGGTCAGCGTGCACAGGCCGATGATCGCCGCGACCTCGACGATGTTCACGTCGAGGAAGGCCAGGCCGACGCCCACCGCCATCGCGTCGATGCTGGTGGCGAAGCCGGTGGCGGCCAGGTTCCAGAAGCCGTGGCGCTTGGGCGCGGCCTCCTCGGGCGTGTCGGACTCCGGCTTGAGGCCGGCGACGATCATGTGCACGCCCAGTGCGCCGAGCAGGCCGAAGGCGATCCAGTGATCGAAGGCGACCACGTACTTGGATGCGGCCTGGCCGAGCACCCAGCCCAGTGCCGGGGTCAGTGCCTCGATGCAGCCGAAGATCAGGCCGGCACGCAGCGCGTCGGCCCAGCGTGGGCGTTGCATCGCCGCGCCCTTGCCGACGGCGGCGGCGAACGCGTCGGTCGACATCGCGATGCCGAGCAGGAGAATCGAAAGAAACGACATGGGGGACCGTACCGGGACAGGCGACAACGACGAGCGCGCGCGCCCGGCCTTCGCCTTGCGCACTCGCCGCTGGTCTCGCCAACCGAACTGGCTGCCCGTACCACGGCGCATCGGCCGAGTCTGTTGATACGGGCGCTGTCCGCACAGGTCGGACAGCAGGCTACTCCCCAAGGGGACGCGCAGTCTAACAGCGCCCAACTGCGGCGAACATCCCTGGAACGCACGCGAACCTGCAGCTTATCTTGATAGCTGCGGCTATATCGACGGTGGCTCTGCACCGGTACGGCAGCGCGCTGGAGACGTCGAGGATGCTCGCCTCTGCACCCATGCTGTTGCCTGTGGTGGCGCTCGGCCGTAGAGCGTGAGCGGGAGAATGTGCGCGCTCCTTCAGGACAGCGCCACGGATGTGTCCGCTGTTCCCCACATGCAGCTACCGATGCATCGCCGCTGCGTGGGGTGGCTTCCGCCGCGCCCAAGGCAGCGACTGGCGCTCAGCGTTCAGCGCGTCGGGACTGAAGTCCCTCCCACAAGGAGGTAGCCAGCGCGCCGTGTAGGCATGGGCAGCGGACGCGCACGCGCCGCATCCGCTCCGCTCGCGCCTTCGACAGGCGTTGCCGCGGCTCAGTCCTCTTCCGGCGGCAGCACGATGGCGTCGCTGTCGATGGCCAGCTTGCCGGCCAGCAGCACCGCCTGGGTGCGGTTGGTGACGCCGAGCTTGCGCAGGATCGCGGTGACGTGCGCCTTGATCGTGGCCTCGGACACGCCCAGGTCGTAGGCGATCTGCTTGTTGAGGCTGCCGGCGCCGAGCATCTGCAGCACCCGGAACTGCTGCGGCGTCAGTTCGCGCAGGCGCTGCCCGACCTCGCGCTCGGCGCGGTCGGTGGGCGGCACGTTGTGCGCTTCCGGCGGCGCCCAGTGTTCGCCGTCCAGCACCGTGCCCAGGGCCAGGCCGATGGTGTCCGAGTCGGCCGACTTGGGGATGAAGCCGAACGCGCCGTGGTCCAGCGCGCGCCGCATCACCGTCGGCTCCTCGCGCGCGGACACCACCACCACCGGCAACTGCGGATGCAGCGCGCGCATGTGCACCAGCGCGCTGAAGCCCTGCGCGCCGGGCATGTTGAGATCCATCAGCAGCAGATCGGCATCGGCATGGCGATCGGCCAGCGCGTACAACGCCTCGACGCTGTCGGCCTCGTACAACTGCACCCCGGGCATCACCCGCTGCACCGCCCCACGCAGCGCCTCGCGGAACAGGGGATGGTCGTCGGCGATCAGCAGGGTGGGCATGGGTGAGGCCGGGAGTGGGGAATCGGGAGTAGGGAATGGGAACGGCAAAAGCGGAACGTCGGGTGCCCAAGATGGCGAAGCGACGGGGAACGGCTTTTCCCATTCCCCATTCTCGATTCCCCATTCCCGACGCGCGTCAGCGCGTGAGCCGTTCGTTCACCAACGAATCCACCACCGACGGATCGGCCAGGGTCGAGGTGTCGCCGAGCTGGTCGGGGGCGTTCTCGGCGATCTTGCGCAGGATGCGGCGCATGATCTTGCCCGAGCGGGTCTTGGGCAGGCCGGGCGCCCACTGCAGGTGGTCCGGAGCGGCGATCGGGCCGATCTCCTTGCGTACCCAGGCCACCAGTTCCTTGTGCAGGGCCTCGCTCGGTTGCTCCTCGGCGACCAGGGTCACGTAGGCGTAGATGCCCTGGCCCTTGATGTCGTGCGGGAAGCCGACCACCGCCGCTTCGGCGACCTTGGGATGGGATACCAGCGCGCTCTCCACTTCGGCGGTGCCGATGCGGTGGCCGGAGACGTTGATGACGTCGTCGACGCGGCCGGTGATCCAGTAGTAGCCGTCGGCATCGCGGCGGCAGCCGTCGCCGGTGAAGTAGCTGCCCGGGTAGGTGCGGAAATAGGTGTCGATGAAGCGCTGGTGGTCGCCGTAGACGGTGCGCATCTGTCCCGGCCAGGAATCGCGCAGCACCAGGTTGCCCTCGGTGGCGCCTTCCAGGATCTCGCCGTCGGCGCTGACCAGCGCCGGCTGCACGCCGAAGAACGGCAGCGTCGCCGAGCCGGGCTTGAGGTCGATGGCGCCGGCCAGCGGGGTGATCAGGATGCCGCCGGTCTCGGTCTGCCACCAGGTGTCCACGATCGGGCAGCGGCCGTCGCCGACCACGTCGTAGTACCAGCGCCAGGCTTCGGGATTGATCGGCTCGCCGACGCTGCCGAGCAGGCGCAGGCTTTTGCGCGCGGTCTTCTTCACCGGCGCCTCGCCCTCGCGCATCAGCGCGCGGATCGCGGTCGGGGCGGTGTAGAAGATCGTCACCTGGTGCTTGTCGATGACTTCCCAGAAGCGCGACACGCTCGGGTAGTTGGGCACGCCTTCGAACATCAGCGCGGTGGCGCCGTTGGCCAGCGGCCCGTAGACGATGTAGCTGTGGCCGGTGACCCAGCCGACGTCGGCGGTGCACCAGTAGATGTCGTCCTCGCGCAGGTCGAACACGGTCTCGTGGGTGTAGGCCGCGTACAGCAGGTAGCCGGCGGTGGTGTGCAGCACGCCCTTGGGCTTGCCGGTGGAGCCGGAGGTGTAGAGGATGAACAGCGGGTCCTCGGCGTTCATGCGCTCGGGTTCGCACTCGGCCGGCTGGGTGTCGACCACGTCGTGGAACCAGCGGTCGCGCGGGGCCTGCATGTCCACCGCGCCGCCGGTGTGGCGTACCACCAGCACGGTCTCCACGCTGGTGGTGCCGGGCAGCTTCAGCGCCGCGTCGACGTTGGCCTTGAGCGGGATCTTCTTGCCGCCGCGCAGGCCTTCGTCGGCGGTGATGATCAGCTTGCTGCCGCAGTCGATCACCCGGTCGGCGATCGAGTTGGGCGCGAAGCCGCCGAACACCACCGAGTGGATCGCGCCGATGCGCGCGCAGGCCAGCATCGCCACCGCGGCATCGGGGATCATCGGCAGGTAGATGGTGACGCGGTCGCCCTTGCGCACGCCAAGCGCGCGCAGCGCGTTGCCGAGCCGGCACACGCGCTCGTACAGCTCGCGATAGGTAACGCGGTAGGACGGCGCGTCCGGGCTGTCCGGCTCGAACAGCAGCGCGGTCTTGTCGCTGCGGGTGGCCAGCTGCCGGTCCAGGCAATTGACGCTGGCGTTGAGTTCGCCGTCGTCGAACCAGCGGATATGGAAGTCGTCCAGGGCGAAGCTGACGTCCTTGATCCGGGTCGGCTTCTTGAACCAGTCCAGGCGCTCGGCCACCTTGCCCCAGAACGCCTCCGGCTGTTCCACCGATTCCTTGTACTGGGTCTGGTACTGGGTTTTGTCGACCCGCGCACGGGCGGCGAACTGCGGATCGACGGGATAGAGATCGGCCATGGTTCCCTCTGCAATGAACGGGGCGCCGCATGCGGCGGCGCGTCAACGCGCAGTGTGCCGCATCCGGCGTTAAGCGCACACGCGCCGGGCCTTAGACGATGGTCGTAACTCAGCCGACGTTCGACTAATGGCCAATAGGCGCGGCCGGTGCGGTCGCGCACGCTGGGCTAAGGCCGTGCGCATGCGTGCGGCCATCCATTATTCGGGAGGGAGTAATGAGCAACCGCATCGCATCCCTGGCGCGTCGCCCGTTGGCGGCCGCGCTATTGGTGGCCTTGGTCGCGCCCGGCGCGGCCTTCGCCCAAGGCAAACCGTCGGCGCGCGAACAGGCGCTGGAGACCCGCGTGGCCGAGCTGGAACGGCAGGTGCAGCAACTGCTGTCCGCGCAGCAACAGCAGCAGGGGCAGATCGCGCAGACCCAGACCGAGGTCGCCGCGGTCCGCTCGACCCAGGCCGCGCCGCCGCCGCCCCCGGCGCCGCCGGCCGGCAAGGCGCCGATCCAGGTCACCACCATCACCCCGGGGGCCACGCCCGGCACCACCTTCAAGGTGGGCGGCTTCATCAAGGCCGACTTCCTGGCCACCCGCACCGGCGACGGCCAGCTCGCCGACGACGCCACCGGCCGCGCGCTGTACCTGCCCGGGCAGACCCCGGTGGGCGGGGCCAAGTCCGGCACCGACTACAACGCCCACGCCAAGTTCTCGCGGATCAACTTCGGCGTGGACAGCGTGACCGAAGGCGGCAACAAGGCCGGCGCGCTGGTGGAACTGGATTTCTTCGGCAATGCATTGGGCACCCAGACCGCCACCAACACCTACGGCGCCACCCTGCGCCACGCCTACATGTACTGGAACCACTGGCTGGCCGGCCAGACCTGGTCCAACTTCATGGATCCGGCGGCGCTGCCGGAAGCGGCCGACTTCATCGGCCCCACCGACGGCGTGGTGTTCGTGCGCCAGGCGCAGCTGCGCTACACCAACGGCGGCTTCAGCATCGCCCTGGAGAACCCGGAAACCACGCTGTACACGCGCAGCGTGGCCGGCGTGGTCAGCACCGCCAGTTCCGACCGCGGCGCGCTGCCGGACCTGACCGTGCGCTACGGCTGGAAGGGCGACTGGGGCAGCTTCGGCGTGGCCGGCGTGGTCGGCCAGCAGAAGGTCGACAACCGTGCCACCGGCGCCGATGCCAGCAAGGCCTCCGGCGGCCTGACCCTGGGCGGCAAGTGGGTGGCCAGCGACAGCGACAGCCTGTTCTACCAGCTCACCGGCGGCGAAGGCATCGGCCGCTACATCGGCCTGGGTATCGCCCAGAACGCGGTGTACGACGCCGCCGACCGCGACCTGGACACGGTCGGGGTGGTCGCCGGCTATGTCGGCTGGCGCCACGCCTTCTCACCCAAGCTGCGCACCAACCTGATCTACGCGCGCAGCGACTACGACAACGACACCGCGCGCACCGGCCTGGCCGTGACCAAAAGCGTGCAGAGCATCCGCGGCAACGTCTTCTACTCGCCGTTGCCCAAGGTCGATATCGGCGCCGAGCTGATGTACGGCAAGCGCGAGATCGAAAGCGGCGCCAAGGGCGACATCACCCGCCTGCAGTTCACCACCAAGTACAGCTTCTGATCCGCGCCGCGGCCACTTACCGGAGCCATCTCATGAGCCTCTCCAACGACGCGCTGATCGCCAAGATCGACGCCAATCCGAAGTACCACGCGCTCAAGCGCCAGCGCAACGCGCTGGGCTGGACGCTGACCATCCTGATGTTGCTGGCCTACTTCGGCTTCATCGGCCTGATCGCCTTCGACAAGGCGTTCCTGGCCCAGCCGATGGGCAGCGGCGTCACCACCATCGGCATCCCGATCGCGATCGGGGTGATGGTCTTCACCATCGCCATCACCGCGATCTACGTGCGTCGCGCCAACACCGTGTACGACCAGCTGACCGCCGACATCCTCGAGGACGCCCGCCAATGAGCAAGCACCTGCGCTTCCTTCTGCTGCTGCTGGCCGCGCTGCTGCCGGCCGGCGTGGCCCTGGCCGCCGGCGGCGATGTCGGCCAGACCGACAAGCAGCCGACCAACTGGGTGGCGATCGGCATGTTCGCCTTCTTCGTCGCCGGCACGCTGTGGATCACCAAGTGGGCGGCGAAGAAGACCCGCTCGGCGTCGGACTTCTACACCGCCGGCGGCGGCATCACCGGCTTCCAGAACGGCCTGGCGATCGCCGGCGACTACATGTCGGCGGCCTCGTTCCTGGGCATCACCGCGGCGGTGATGACCAACGGCTACGACGGCCTGATCTACGCCATCGGCTTCCTGGTCGGCTGGCCGATCCTGACCTTCCTGATGGCCGAGCGCCTGCGCAACCTCGGCAAGTACACCTTTGCCGACGTGGCCGGCTACCGCTTCGCACCGACCGCGATCCGCAGCTTCGCCGCCTCCGGCACGCTGGTGGTGGTGCTGTTCTACCTGATCGCGCAGATGGTCGGCGCCGGCGCGCTGATCAAGCTGCTGTTCGGCCTGGACTACTGGGTGGCGGTGAGTCTGGTCGGCGTGCTGATGATGGTCTACGTGCTGTTCGGCGGCATGACCGCCACCACCTGGGTGCAGATCATCAAGGCGGTGTTGCTGCTGACCGGCGTGACCTTCATGGCCGTGGCGATCATGTGGCACTTCAACTTCAGCTTCGAGGCGCTGTTCGCCGAGGGCGTGCGGGTGAAGACCGCGGTGGCGGCCAACGGCGGCGCCTCGCCGGAAGAGGCAGCCACTGCCGGCCTGTCGATCATGGGCCCGGGCGGCTTCGTCAAGGATCCGATCTCGGCGATCTCCTTCGGCATGGCGCTGATGTTCGGCACCGCCGGCCTGCCGCACATCCTGATGCGCTTCTTCACCGTCCCCGACGCCAAGCAGGCGCGCAAGTCTGTGCTGTGGGCCACCACCTGGATCGGCTACTTCTACATCCTGATCTTCATCATCGGCTTCGGCGCCATCGCCCTGGTGTTGACCAACCCGCAGTTCGCCGACGTCGCCACCGGCACCATCCACGGCGGCAAGGGCGCGGCCAACATGGCGGCGGTGCTGGTCGGCAACGCGGTGGGCGGCAACGTGTTCATGGGCTTCATCTCCGCGGTGGCCTTCGCCACCATCCTGGCGGTGGTCGCCGGCCTGACCCTGTCCGGCGCCTCGGCGGTGTCCCACGACCTGTACGCCACGGTGATCAAGAAGGGCAATCCCGCCCCGGGCTCGGAGCTGAAGGTGTCGCGCGTCACCACCATCGCGCTGGGCGTGATCGCGGTGCTGCTGGGCATCGTGTTCGAGAAGCAGAACGTGGCTTTCATGGTGTCGCTGGCCTTCGCCATCGCCGCCTCGGCCAACTTCCCGGTGCTGATCCTGTCGTTGCTGTGGAAGAACTGCACCACCCGCGGTGCGGTGATCGGCGGTTTCCTGGGCCTGATCTCCTCGCTGGTGCTGACGGTGCTGTCGCCGTCGGTGTGGGTGGACACGCTGGGCAACCCGACCGGTTCGGCGCCGTTCCCGTACACCTCGCCGGCGCTGTTCTCGGTCACCATCGGCTTCGTCGGCATCTGGCTGTTCTCGGTGCTGGACCGCAGCGCGCAGGCCGGCAAGGAACGCGCCGCGTTCAAGGCGCAGCAGATCCGCGCCGAGACCGGGCTGGGCGCCTCGCGCGGGTCGGGGCACTGAGCGCGCGCGCCTAGCAGGACGCGGCCAACGCCGCACGCGCCGCCGGCCTTCGGGCCGGCGTCGTCGTCTGTGCAATGAGGCGGCGTTACCATGAGCGCCCGCTGCCTCCGTCGTGCCAACGCATGCGCTACCGCTGGATCCTGTTCGACGCTGACGACACCCTGTTTCACTTCGATGCCTTCGCCGGCCTGCAGCGCATGTTCGCCGGCTACGGCGTGCAGTTCGGCGAAGCCGAGTTCGCCGAGTACACGGCGTGCAACCGGCCGCTGTGGGTGCAGTACCAGAACGGCGCGATCACCGCGCTGCAATTGCAGCAGCGCCGTTTCGCCGACTGGGCGCAGCGCCTGCAGACCGCGCCGGAGACCTTGAACACGGCGTTCCTGGCGGCGATGGCCGAGCTGTGTGCGCCGCTGGACGGAGCGGTGGACCTGCTCGACGCCTTGCGTGGGCGCGCGCGCCTGGGCCTGGTCACCAACGGCTTCGGCGCGCTGCAGAACGCGCGCCTGCAGCGTACCGGGCTGCACGACCGCTTCGAAGTCATCGCCATTTCCGAGGTGGTGGGCGTGGCCAAGCCGCACCCGGGGATCTTCGCGCACGCGCTGGCGCAGCTCGGCGACCCACCGCCGGCGCAGGTGCTGATGGTCGGCGACAACCCGCAGGCGGACATCGCCGGCGGCCTGGCCGCGGGCCTGCATACCTGTTGGTTCAATGCGCACGGCGCCGCCGCGCCGGAGGGCATCGTGCCGCACCACCAGGTCGCCTCGCTGGCGCAGTTGCAGGCGTGGTTGCTGGAGGAGCCGGCGGCGCTGTAGCACATCTGCTCGCGTGCCTGGCGCCATCGGGTCGGGACTGAAGTCCCTCCCACAGGTGGAAACTTCAGTTCGCGGCGATGCCGGCGCGTCCCTCGTGGGAGGGACTTCATTCCCGACGCGACCGACTGTCGGATCCGAGATCGCGGCGGCATGCTGCCCATCCACATGGGCACGCACGACAGTCGCAGCCGCCGTCGTATAGTGCGCCCATGCCGACCTCCGTTGCCGATGCCGCTTCCACCGACACGCCACTGGCCGCCCTGCCAGTCACCCTGCAGCGCCTGCGCGCGGTCTGGCAGTCGGCCAAGCCGGAGCGGGCGCAGCGCCGCGAGGACCTGCTGCGGCTGCGCGCGGCGCTGAAGCGGCGGTTGCCGGAGATGGCCGATGCCATCGCCGCCGATTTCGGCCACCGCTCGCGCCACGAATCGCTGATCGCCGACGGCATGACCGTGCTCGGCGAGATCGATCACCTGCTGCGCCATCTGAAGCGCTGGATGCGCCCGCAGCGGGTCGGCGCCGGCTGGCGGCTGTGGCCGGCGCGTGCGGAAGTGCGGCCGGTGCCGGTCGGCGTGGTCGGGGTGATCGCGCCGTGGAACTACCCGGTCAACCTGGCGCTGATCCCGCTAGCCACCGCGATCGCCGCCGGCAACCACGTCTACCTGAAACCCTCCGAGCACACCCCGCGCAGCGCGCAGTTCCTGCAGTCGCTGCTGGCCGAGGTGTTCCCGCCGCAGCGGGTGGCGGTGGCGCTGGGCGGGGCCGAGGTGGCGTCGGCGTTCGCGGCGTTGCCGCTGGACCACCTGGTGTTCACCGGCTCCACCGCGGTCGGGCGCAAGGTGATGGCCGCCGCCGCCCCCAACCTGACCCCGCTGACCCTGGAACTGGGCGGCAAGTCGCCGGCCATCGTCTGCGCCGACTACCCGCTGGACCAGGCCGCCGCGCGCCTGGCCACCGGCAAGTGGTTCAACGCCGGGCAGACCTGCATCGCCCCGGACTACGTGCTGATCGACGCCGGCCGCGAGGCGGCGCTGGTGCAGGCGCTGCGTGCGCAGGTGCTGGCGCGCTACGGCGATTTCGCCAGCGCCGAGGACTACACCCGCATCGTCAACGCCGGCCAGTACCGGCGCCTGCGCGGCTACCTGGACGATGCCCGCGCGCGCGGCCTGGAGGTCATCGAACTGGCCACGGTGGCGCGCGAACGCGCCGAGCGCGAGCGGCTGATCGTGCCCACGCTGGTGCTGCAGCCGGGCGACGACGCGCTGCTGATGCAGGAGGAGATCTTCGGCCCGATCCTGCCGGTGCGCAGCTACCGCTCCCTGGACGCGGCCATCGCCGAGATCAACAGCCGCGACCGGCCGCTGGCGCTGTATCCCTTCAGCCATGACCGCGCGCGGATCGAGACGATCCTGCATGCCACCATCGCCGGCGGGGTCACCGTCAACGACAGCCTGCTGCATTTCGCCGCCAACGCGCTGCCCTTCGGCGGCATCGGCCCCAGCGGCATGGGCGCCTACCACGGCCGCGCCGGCTTCGACGCCTTCAGCAAGGCGCTGCCGATCCTGTGGCAGTCGCGCCGCGCCGGCAGCGACCTGCTGAAGCCGCCGTACGCGCGGATCGCGCGCATGCTCTCGTTCCTGGTGCGGTGAGCGGGGCATAGCCGACGTCCAGATGCGGGTGCATGGCGTGGCGATAGGGCGCCTGCGTGCAGGCGCGGCTTCAGCCGCGAAGAAGCATTACCGGTAGAGCGTCGCGGCTGAAGCCGCTCGTACAAGGCCTGCCTCGGCCGCGACCGGCGAAGCCTCCGATGTGGCGCCACGCCCCGTGGCCTCGCACGCGTGGTCCACGCCTGGGCCGTGTCCGCAGCCCCGTCACCGGGAAGCAGTGCGACTCAGACTGCAGCAAATCGCGGCGTAGTCCACAGTCCAGCACGGGGTCGCAGCCCGGAAATAAATAATTCACAGTAAGTTATTAGGTTCTCGCCCGACGCCGCCGCCGATCACGGCGGCTCAGGCTCCTGCGCGAGACGTCCGCGTGGAGCGCAACACACGAGATGCCGCCATGCGTCGACCTGACCGGCGCTCGTCCCCCGTGTCTCCCCCTTTCCTTCAGAACCGGACGCAGCCCAATGAAGATCGCATTCGTTCCCTCGCCCCTGGCGCGCGCCTGTCGCGTGCTCGCCGCCCTGACGGTCCTGGCCGTCGTGCCGCAGCTGGCCATGGCCAACTGCAACGACACCGTCGGCACCAAGATGAGCAACATCCTGTTCGGCGACAGCAGCGGCGACACCGTCGTGCTGGCCCACCGCGGTCTGTGGGGCAAGTACGGCAACTTCCCCGACATGCCGGAAAACTCGCGCGGTGCGTTGCAGCTCGCCAACGACCAGTGCATGGACGGCGTGGAATTGGACATCAAGATGACCAGCGACGGCGTGCCGGTGGTGCTGCACGACTGGAACCTCGGCCGCACCACCAACGTGTGGACCAGCCGTGCCGGCGAAACCAAGTACGACCCGATGAGCAACCAGGGCTACAACCCGTCGATCACCGTGACCCCGTGGTCGGTGGTCAGCGGCCTGTTCCTGCTGACCCCCGATCGCCGTACCACCACCGGCTACCACGTGCCGCGCGTGGATGACCTGTTCTCCTACTTCAAAGCGCATGGCCTGAAGACGCCCATCGTGTTCGACATCAAGGACGCCGCCTCGGTGCGTGCGGTGTCGCGCGCGGCCGACGCCGCGTTCTCGGTGGGTGCGTCCAACTTCGTCGCCGCCAAGGTCAATGCCACCCTGTATCCGAGCCGCTCGGCGTTCCGCGCCGACACCACCAGCATGGTCGGCATTCCGGTGTTCACCACCAACATGCTGACCAAGATCAATGTCGACAACGCCATATCGGCCTGGAGCGATACCAAGGAGGCGATGGAGATCAACGTCAAGCAGCTCGGTGGCCTGCTGCAGGGCCAGGCCGACCGCGTGCGCGAGCGCGGCGTGCGCGTGGGCGTGTTCCAGGCGATTCCGGACAGCCCGCTGGCCGGGAAGTTCTACCAGAACAGCGGCGCCTGCTGCTATCAGCTGTCGGACCTGTACTTCTCCTACTCCGGCGGCCGCGACACCGCCGACAACCGGGGCGATCTCAACTTCATCGTCAACCAGGAGGCATTCAGCCTGATCACCACCGACGACCCGAAGGCGGCGATCGCGTACCTGAAGGCACGCGGCAAGCACGACTGAGTCCTTGCATGTCCTGGCGGCCGGCCTGCGGTCGGCCGCCTTTTGCGGCTGCGGCGCTTCTGCGTCGCGCGCCGCCCTCTCCTGGAGAAGCGCATGTCCCTGTCTTTCGCCAAATCCGCCGTGGCCAGGTCCATCACCTTGGCCACCTGCGCGCTGGCCGCGTTCGCCGCCCTGGCCGCGCCGGCCCCCGCC
>NZ_AQOI01000148.1:0-8556 GCF_000364665.1 Xanthomonas sp. SHU 199 | reverse complement strand
CGGCGCAGGCCGCCTGATGTCCGTCGCGCGCACGCCCGCCGCCCCCGCCCGCGCAGTCCTGCGCGGGCACGCTGCCGCCTGCGCGTGCGCCGGCACCTCCCCGTTTTCGGAACGCTGACCATGTCCTCCGCCCGCCACACCCGCCTGTCCGGCCTGGAGCCGCTGCTGCTGACCCCGGACCTGCTGTTCGTCAACGTCGGCGAGCGCACCAACGTCACCGGCAGCGCGCAGTTCCGCAAGCTGATCAAGGAAGAGCGCTACGAGGAGGCGGTGGAGGTGGCGCGCCAGCAGGTCGCCAACGGCGCGCAGATCCTCGACGTCAACATGGACGAGGGCCTGATCGACTCGGAGAAGGCGATGGTGCGCTTTCTCAACCTGATCATGTCCGAGCCGGACATCGCACGCATCCCGGTGATGGTCGACTCCTCCAAGTGGAGCGTGATCGAGGCCGGGCTGAAGTGCCTGCAGGGCAAGAGCGTGGTCAACTCGATCTCGCTCAAGGAAGGCGAGGCGCCGTTCGTCGAGCACGCGCGCAAGGTGCTGCGCTACGGCGCCGCGGCGGTGGTGATGGCCTTCGACGAGGTCGGCCAGGCCGACACCTGCGCGCGCAAGGTGGAGATCTGCACCCGCGCCTACCGCATCCTCACCGAGCAGGTCGGGTTCCCGCCGGAAGACATCATCTTCGATCCGAACATCTTCGCCGTGGCCACCGGCATCGAGGAGCACGACAACTACGCGGTCGACTTCATCGAAGCGACCCGCGAGATCAAGCGCACCCTGCCGCACTGCCATGTCTCCGGTGGTGTGTCCAACGTGTCGTTCTCGTTCCGCGGCAACGAGACCGTGCGCCAGGCGATCCATTCGGTGTTCCTGTATCACGCCATCGCCGCGGGCATGGACATGGGCATCGTCAACGCCGGCGGCATGCCGATCTACGACGAACTGGACCCGGAGCTGCGCGAGCGCGTGGAGGACGTGATCCTCAACCGCCGCCGCGACGCCACCGAACGCCTGCTGGAGATCGCCGAACGCTACAAAAAGGCGGGGAATCGGGATGCGGGAATCGGGAATCGGGAAAAGCTGGCGTGGCGCGAGAAGACGGTGCGCGAGCGGTTGAGCCATGCGCTGGTGCATGGCATCGACGAGTTCGTCGAGGTCGATACCGAAGAGGCGCGGCAGCAGGCCGCGCGGCCGCTGGACGTGATCGAAGGCCCGCTGATGGACGGCATGAACGTGGTCGGCGATCTGTTCGGCGCTGGCAAGATGTTCCTGCCGCAGGTGGTGAAGTCGGCGCGGGTGATGAAGAAGGCGGTCGCCTACCTGCTGCCCTACATCGAGGCGGAAAAGCTGCGCAGCGGCGACACCGGCAAGTCCAACGGCAAGATCGTCATGGCCACGGTCAAGGGCGACGTGCACGACATCGGCAAGAACATCGTCGGCGTGGTCCTGGCCTGCAACAACTTCGACGTGGTCGACCTGGGGGTGATGGTGCCGACCCAGACCATCCTCGACCGCGCCCGCGCCGAGAACGCCGACATCATCGGCCTGTCCGGGCTGATCACCCCGTCGCTGGAAGAGATGACCCACGTCGCCCGCGAGATGCAGCGGCAGGGCTTCTCGATGCCGCTGCTGATCGGCGGCGCCACCACCTCGCGCGCGCACACCGCGCTGAAGATCGACCCGCATTACGCGGCGCCGACGGTGTGGGTGAAGGACGCCTCGCGCGCGGTGGGCGTGGCGCAATCGCTGATCTCGCGCGAACTGCGCGCGGCCTTCGTGGCCGCCAACGACGCCGACTACGCCGAGATCCGCCAGCGCCACAAGAACCGCGGCGACGCCAAGCGCCTGGTCTCGCTCGCGCACGCGCGCGGGCAGCGCTTCGACGGCGGCTGGGACGCCTACACCCCACCGGTGCCCAGGCAGCCCGGCCTGCACGTGTTCGACGACTACCCGCTGGACGACCTGGTCCCGCTGATCGACTGGACCCCGTTCTTCCAGGCCTGGGAACTGGCCGGCAAGTTCCCGGCGATCCTCACCGACGAGATCGTCGGCCAGCAGGCCAGCGAGTTGTACCAGGACGCGCGCGCGATGCTGCAGCGGATCGTCGCGGAGAAATGGCTGACCGCCAAGGCCGTGTTCGGGCTGTGGCCGGCGCAGTCGGTGGGCGACGATGTTGTGGTCCTGACCGACCGGAAATCGGGAGACGGGAATGGGGAATCGTCAGGCGCGACCGCGCCGCTCGACCATTCCCGATTCTCCATTCCCCATTCCCTGCACTTTTTGCGACAACAGGTCGACAAGCCCGCCGAGCGCCCGGACTTCTGCCTGGCCGACTTCATCGCGCCGCGCGACAGCGGCAAGCAGGACTGGATCGGTGCGTTCGCGGTGACCGCCGGCATCGGCATCGAACCGCACGTGGCGCGCTTCGAGGCGGCGCACGACGACTACAACGCGATCCTGCTCAAGGCCCTCGCGGACCGCCTGGCCGAAGCGCTGGCCGAGCGCCTGCACCAGCGCGTGCGCACCGAGTTCTGGGGCTATGCCGACGACGAGGCGCTGGACAACGAGGCGCTGATCGCCGAGCGCTATCGTGGCATCCGTCCCGCGCCCGGCTATCCGGCCTGCCCCGACCACAGCGAGAAGCAGACCCTGTTCGCCCTGCTCGATGCCGGTCGCAATGCCGGCATGTCGCTGACCGAGAGCTTCGCGATGCTGCCGACCGCCGCGGTGTCCGGCTACTACTTCAGCCACCCGCAGAGCCAGTACTTCGTGGTCGGTCGGCTGGGCAAGGACCAGCTCGCCGACTACGCCCGGCGCAAGGGTGTCTCGCTGCAACAGGCCGAACGCTGGCTGGCCTCCAACCTGGACTACGATCCGGAGTGAGCCCACGCCGACCGCAGGCGCCCCCATAGCGCCTGTGCCGCCCCACGCGCCTTCGAGTGCATCGCCGATGCCCATGTCCACTCCGACCCCATTGAAGATCGTGGTCACCGGCAGTGCCGGCCGGGTCGGCCGCGCGATCCATATCCGGCTCGCGCGCGAGCACCACGTCAGCGGCTTCGACCGGACGCCCTGCTCCACAACCGACTGGGTCGGCGACCTCGACGATGCCGCACTGCTGGCGCGCGCACTGCAGGGCGCGGACGCCGTGATCCACACGGCTGCGCTGCATGCCCCGCACGTCGCGCATGTGCCGGCGGCACGCTTCCGCCAGGTCAATGTCGACGGCACGCGCCGCGTCCTGGACGCCGCGGCGGCGGCCGGCGTGCGCCGCATCGTGTTCACCAGCACCACCGCGCTGTATGGCGACGCAGCCACTCCCGACGGCAGCGCCGGCTGGGTCGACGAGACGCTGGCGCCGCAGCCGCAGACCATCTACCACCACACCAAGCTTGAGGCCGAGGCGGTGCTGCGCGAAGCGGCCGACCAAGGCGGGCCGAGCGTGCGCATCCTGCGCATGTCGCGCTGCTTCCCGGAACCGGTCAACGTGATGGCGGCATTCCGCCTGCATCGCGGCATCGACGCGCGCGACGTCGCCGAGGCCCATGCGGCGGCATTGCGGCATGCCGGGCCGGCAAGCGCGACGTTCGTGATTTCCGGCGCCACCCCGTTCCTGCGCGAAGATTGCGCCGAACTGCACACCGCAGCGCCGGCGATCCTGCACCGCCGCGCGCCGACGCTGGTGGCGGCGTTCGCGCAACGCGGCTGGGCACTGCCGGAACGGATCGATCGCGTCTATTCGCCGCAACGGGCGCTGGACGCACTGGGCTGGCAACCGCGCCATGGTTTCGCGGAAGTGCTGCACCAATACGACACGCACGTGCCCGAGGTGCTGCCGCCCAACGACGGGCGCGCCGTCAGCGACTGAGCGCCAGGCTCTGATCGGCACACCGGGTTCGGATGGCGGAGCAAGGACGTGCGCCGTCGGCGCGAACCGGAAGCGCCCAGGGTTTTACCGGCCGGTTCGCGAATCCCGATAAGCACTTGATCGAAAAAGCGAAATGCCTGGGCAGCGTGAAACCTGGCAAGGCAGCCCCGCCCCCTGCACGTCGCCGCACGCCCGTTTCGCGAAATCGGCACTTTTTCCTTAGTCCCGGCCGGCAGTTATGCTGAGGGCTGTCGCGCCCTCACGGGCGCGTGGATTGAAACTTCGCGTCCCGCTCTTGTGCCTGGTCGAACACGGTCGCGCCCTCACGGGCGCGTGGATTGAAACATTTCAAAGGAGCGCGACAACCTGCGCCGGCCGTACGTCGCGCCCTCACGGGCGCGTGGATTGAAACCGGTTCGCCCATGCGATCAAGCATGAGGGGCTGTGGTCGCGCCCTCACGGGCGCGTGGATTGAAACACCAACGTCGCCACCAACAACACCGCCATCACCGGTGTCGCGCCCTCACGGGCGCGTGGATTGAAACTGCACGGCCGCGCTATGCCGGATCGTTCGGTGTGGTCGCGCCCTCACGGGCGCGTGGATTGAAACCACGCAGAGGGCATGGGCCTGGTCGCGGAATACAGTCGCGCCCTCACGGGCGCGTGGATTGAAACGTCAAGCAGGACGTGGCGGCCGAGAAGGCGTGGCAGTCGCGCCCTCACGGGCGCGTGGATTGAAACAAATTATGTGTCTGGCAGTCACTATGTCGATGCAAGTCGCGCCCTCACGGGCGCGTGGATTGAAACTCTGGAGCGAATGCGCCGACCGTGGACGCGATCGCTGTCGCGCCCTCACGGGCGCGTGGATTGAAACTGCGCCGGCGTGCTGTTCGCCCTGCTCGTGATGGCGTCGCGCCCTCGCGGGCGCGTGGATTGAAACGACGATAGACGGCACCCGTTCTAAGAGCATTCCCTCGTCACGTCCTCACTGGCGTGTGGATTGAAACTCCTTGCCGGCAGGGACTCGCTCACGCATGCCTGTCCCGCCATCCAAGGCGCCTGGGTGGAACCGTGCCGGGCCCTTGGTTGCGCGGAGGCGCGATTCACGACATCACCGCACCATGGACCTCAGCGCAGCAACACCGAAATGCCGAGGCCGCCCTGCCAGTCCGGGGTCTGCGACGACAGGCCGCGCAGCACCGACAGATCCAGTTGCACGCGGTTGGCGAACAGCCAGGTGACGCCGCTGCCGAGCGCGCGCATCTCATCCTCGCCGCCGCCGATGCCCGCCTCGACGTAGGCGCTCAGCGTATCGCCCGCGTAGAAGGTGTAGCTCGGCGAGACGCTCCAGCCGGAGCCGTCCTCGCTGTCGCTGACATTGCCGTACAGCGCCAGGCTGCGCCCTTCGGGCAGATCCCAGCCGGCGCTCACGCCCAGATCGTAGCGGTGGCCGGCATCGCCGTACGGCGCGCGCCCGACCGGCAGACTGGCGCTGCCGAGCAAGGCCCAGCTGACGCGGTCGCTGGCGCTGGGCAACGCCTGCTTCAAGCCGATGCTGGCGTCGCCGCCACTGTGCCCGCGCTGGTCCTGGCCGCCGCCACGCACGCGCTGCCACACCTGGCTGTCGATCGCCAGCTGCAACTCGGTGCGTGCGCTCAGGCCGAACCGCAGCCGGCTGTTGGCGACGTATTCGGTGCTGCGCACGTCGCCGTCGCGGTCGTAGCTGCCATCGAAGAACGCCTGCTCCCAGGCCAACTGTCCACGCTGCAGGGTGGTCGAGGCGAAGCCGATACCGGGCCGGTCGAACGCCGGCGTGTCCTCGGCGCAGGCCACGCCGGCAGTGCCGGTAGTGGCCGCCAGCAGCAGCGCCCCGCGCAGCAGCGCATCGCCGCGGCGGCGCAACTGCGGCCGGCGGCCATGCTGGGTGGCGACGAACGACGGCACCACCCGCGATCGCTGCGGCGCGAGAAAAGGCAGAACAGGCATGCGCGAACTCCTTGCGATGCGGGAGCGGAGGGCTGCGCCTCAAGGCGCCGGCGGCGAGTGTGCCTGGATCGCCGCAATGTGCGATGTGAAGCCCGGCAGCAGCACCCGGTTGCCGTAGCCGCTGAGGTGATCGGCATCGAAGAACAGCGGGCGCCCGTCGCGGCTGCCGCTGCAGTACTGCGCGTCGCACAGCAGCGGCAACGGATCCCACACCGAGGCATGCGGCAGCTGCGCGGCGATGCGCTGCAGGCTCTGCAGCACCGGCGCACGGTAGCGCTCCATCGTCGCGCGCGGGATCGGGATGCCGCGCGCGCAGATCGGATTGCCGCGGTTGAACCAGTCCGAACAGCGATACGGCGGCGCGCGCAGCACCGGCTTGGGCGCTTCGAAGACGATGCGCACGCCGCGCTGCGCCAAGGGCTGCAGCAGCGCGACCGCAGCCGCTTCGCGAGCGCTGCGCGCGGCCTGCGCCTCGGCACCCTCCTGCTCGGCCATCGCCGCGGTCTCGTCGAACAGGCGGTCCTGATCGGCCAGGCGCAGCACGCGCAGCGCGGGCAGAAACAGTACATCGCCGTCGCGCGCGTGCGCGGCGACGTCGGCCAGGGTGCTGCGCTCATAGGCCTGGCAGCCGGGATTGCTGGCCTGCCAGGCCTGCAGGCCGACGATGGGGCAACCGCCGACACCGTAAAGTCGCACCGGCACCCCGCTCTGCAGCGCGAAGCGCCGCAGCAGTTCGTTGTAGGCCAGCGCATGCGAGTCGCCGGCCACGAACACCTGGCCGCCGTCATCGCGGTTGGGCAGCGTGCAGGCGCCACGCTCGAACAGCTTGGCGCTGCCCACCTGCACCGGCACCTGGCGGGTCTGCAGCGCGCACTGCGGAAACTCCCGGCGCAGGCCCTTGGCATAGGCGTACCAGTCCAGCGGATGCCGGCTGACCGTGCTCAACCCGTAATAGCGCTGGGCGTTCTGCAGCAGCGCATGGGTGCCGCCGGCGAGCAGCACCAGGCCCAGCCCGGCGACGATGGTCCGCGCCGGCGTGCGCGCGCGGCCGATGCGGCCATGCCGCCACGGCAGCTCCACCCAGCGGTACGAGGCCAGCGCCAGCAAGGCGACCAGCAGCAGCGCCGCGGCTCTGGTCGGCGCCGATTCCAGACCGACGGTCCAGCGGAACAGCACGAACACCGGCCAGTGCCACAGATACAGCGAATACGAGACGCGGCCGATCGCCACCGGGACGCGGTGCGCCAGCGCGCGCCGGATCCAGCCGGCCGGGGCGCCATGCAGCAGCGCCAGCAGGGCGAGTGTGCCCAACACCGGCCACAGTCCATCCGGCCACGGCGAGTGGCCGGGACGCGCGCACCACAGGCCGACCACCACCGCCGCCAGCGCCATCGCCAGCAACGGCGAACGCCAGCTCCAGGCGCCCGGCGGCGGCGCCTGCGTCCCGGCCTCGAAGCGTCCGCGCAGCGCCAGCACCTGGTACAGCAACACGCCGCTGCCCAGTTGCCAGAAGCGTGCGGTGGTCAGGTAGAACGCGGCCGCCGCATCGCCGGCATCGCGGCTATGCCGCCAGGCGAACGCCAGCGAGGCGGCCGAGGCCAGCGCCACCAGCAGCGTCGACCACACCCGACCGCGGCCGCCACGGTTCCAGGCCAGGAACAGCAGCGGGAACAGCAGATAGAACTGCTCCTCCACGCCCAGCGACCAGGTATGCGTGTACGGATTGAATTCGGCCTTGGGCGAGAAGTAATCGTTGCCGGTCGCGGCCAGCACCCAGTTGCTGAGGCCGACGAAGGCCATGCGCCCGGTCCTGGCGCTGGTCTCGCTGAGCCAGGACTCGGGAATGAACAGGCCGCTGGCCAGGGCCGTGACCAGCAGGCACACCACCAGGGCCGGCGCGATGCGGCGCAGGCGCCGCGCATAGAACTGCGCGAACACGCCCAGCTGTCCGGCCGCCGGCAGGCGCTGCAACGACGCGCTGACCACGAAGCCGGAGATCACGAAGAACATGTCCACGCCGGTGAACCCGCCCGGCAGCCATGCCGGATCGAGGTGGTAGGCGATCACCGCCAGCACCGCGATCGCGCGCAGCCCGTCCACGTACGGCAGATAGCCGCCGCCGGCCTGCGCGTGCGGCGGCATGTGGCCGCGCCCGGCGGCCAGCGTGCCCGTCCCTGGCAGCGCCACGTTTACCAGACCAGATCGTCGGGGATCTGGTACTTGGGATCGGCGTAGGGGTCTTCTTCCGCCGTCGCGTTCGGATCGACCCGCAGCGCCACCGCCGCCGGGAAGATCGCTTCGGCCTGGTCCAGCAGCGCCGCGGTCACCAGCAGGTAGCGGCCGTTCTGCTGCAGCACGCCCAACTCGCCGGCGTTGAGCGCCTTGAGCTGGTCGGCGGTGACGTAGATGCGCTTGATCTTGCCGCCATAGGGGAAATGGCGGGCGATGTCGGCCTCGGCGTGGTTCAGCGCCTGGCCCTTGAGCAGTTCGTCGAGCTTGGCCCGCGCTTCACGGCGCAGGCGCGCTTCTTCCTGCTTCTGCCGCTCGGCCTCGATGCGCTCGTCCTTCTCGCGCTGGGCACGGATCGCATAGGCCTTGGCCAGATCGATGTCCTCGCGGCTGCGCGGCGGTCGCCCCGGCTGGCCGCCCGCGCCCTGCGGCTTGCCCTGGCCAGGGCCGTTCCCGTGCGGACGGCCGCGCCA
>NZ_AQOI01000147.1:0-2148 GCF_000364665.1 Xanthomonas sp. SHU 199 | reverse complement strand
GAGGCTGCGCCCGTACCCTCATCCGCCCCTGCGGGGGCACCTTCTCCCAAGGGGAGAAGGGAAGCGCCGACTACCTCAGTGCAACGGCACACTCAAGAACGACGGCGTCGCCGCCGGCGAGCTGAAGCTCACGGTGCCGCCGAAACGGCTGGCCGAGGTGTAGCGCGGATCGGTGGTGTCCACCACCAGCACCAGGCGGCGGCCGGCCGGGATCTCGACTGCGGTTGCCTGCAGCGCCAGGTCGAGCGTCACCGGTGTGCCCGGGGTCGCGTTGCGCAGGGTGTACGGCACATGGCTCAGCAATTGCGCCGAACCCGAGCCGTCCATGCTGTAGAGATAGGCGAACAGCGACACATTGGACTGGCTCGGGGTCACCGTCAGCCGCAGCGAGGGCGCGCCGGCCAGGCGCTTGTCGCTGGACAGCACCGGGCCGCTCCACACCGCGGCGCCGGCGCGGCTGACCAGCGGGATCGAGGTGGTCACCGGCTGGCCGAGGCCCTGCAACAGACCACTGACCATCACCACGCCGGAATCGGCCAGCGTCGGCACGCCGGTGGCGATGCGGTAGTTCCAGCCGCTGCTGTTGCCGCTGGTCAGCGATCCGGTCGGCAACAACAGGCCGCTGGGGCCGGTCAGGCCGTAGCGGGTGGCGCCGGCCTGTACGCTGTTCCAGTCGGCATAACTGAGCCAGGTGCCGCCGAGGGTCGACAGCTGCACCGGCGCTTCACGGTCCACGCCGTTTTCACGGCCTTTCAGGTAGCGGTCGAACCAGCGCGTGGCCTCGGTATACACCTGATTCGGCAGGCCCAGCGCGCCCGGCAGTTCGGCAGTGGCGTGGTCGCCCTGGCTGAACATCAGGTGCTTGGGCACGCTGAGCCGGTTGTACAGGTTGATGTACTGGTTCGGCGGGAACAGGCCGTCGTTGAATGCATTTGCCAGCAGCACCGCCGGGCCGTTGCGGTTGAGCGCCTGCACCTCGTTGATCACTCCGCGTTCGGCCGCCTTGGGCAGGAAGCCCTGCACCGCGCCGTCGTAGTCGCCCACCGCCACGTGCGCGGTGATCCGCGCCAAGTCCGGACCGGGCCGGCCGGTGGCGGCACCGGCGGCAACCAACAGTCCCACACCCTGTTGGCTCACGGTGCTGTTGGCGTACAGCGAGGCCTGCAGATCGGCCCAGCCGCTGAGCGCGGCCACCGCCTTGATGCGCGGGTCGCGCGCGGCGGCGAGCAGGCTGGTGCCGGCGCCGTAGGAGATACCCGAGACACCGATCGCCTTGGCGTCGGCCGGGGTGTTGGCCAGCGCCCAGTCGATCACTGCGCTGACGTCCTCCACCGTCGGTGCCCCGGCGATGTCGATCAGCCCCTGCGAATCCCAGAAGCCGCGCGAGGTGTAGCTGACCACCACGTAGCCGTCGTTGGCCAGTTCGCTGGCGCGGCCCACGTATTCCAGGTTGGGCAACGACCAGCTGGCCGGCATCACCACCAGCGGGAACGGCCCCGGCCCCTGCCCTTGCGGCACCAGGACGAGCGCGCCGAGCTTGGTGCCGTCGAAACTGGGAATGCTCTGGTACTGCTTGGTGAAGCCGGCCGCGGCCGCGGCGGCGGAGAACACCAGCAACATCGCGCCGAGGGCGATGCGACGTGACACGGACATGCGCATGGACTGCCTCCCAAGCGGCGCCGGACCGGAATGGCCGGCTGCCGGAACGGTACTGCCAGAACGGTGACAAGCGCTCGACACGAGGCCGGGCAGGCGGACCGTACCACCGGGTACGGGCGATATTCACGCCGCAGTGCGGCACAGTATGGAAGGACCTTGGCGGGCGACCCGAACGTGCTGGCGCCGCAGCCGGTGGCCGGCGCGCGCCCAGGCCGCGCGGCTCAGCTCAAAAAGTGCTGGTAGCCGCTTCGCGGCGGCTGCCACCGCTGGCCGTCGGCATCGCGCACCGCGATGCCATTGCCGGCAACGATGCGCCCGATCGGCGTCGCCGTGACCCCGACCGCCTGCAGCGCCTGCAGCGCCTGCACGATCGCCGCGCGCTGCGCCGGGTCGGCGGTGAAGCACAGTTCGTAGTCGTCGCCACCGCCCAGCTGCCAGGCGTGCACCTGCGCAGGGTCCGCGTCGGCCGGGGCGGCGACCGCCGGCAGC
>NZ_AQOI01000146.1:0-4566 GCF_000364665.1 Xanthomonas sp. SHU 199 | reverse complement strand
AATGATGCCAAAGGCGGGGTTTTTAGAGGTGCCCTTTAGCCGCGACGCCTCACCAGTAATGCCGGTGGCGGCTGACGCCGCTTCTACGCGACAACGGCATGTCCCGCTGAGTCGCGTTGAAGCGCGTTACCAATAGTCTTCTTCAGTCGAGCAAGGCCAGCAGATCCTGATGCAGGGCCTGCGGAATCCGCACGCCTTCGCTGCGGCTGCGTTCCCGCGCCTGGTAACGGCGTTGCGACGGCAAGCGTGCCCCGGTGGCCTCGTAGGCCGCAAAAAAGGCTTCCGCACGGGCCAGGTGTGCGGCGCGGTCGGCGCCAAGAAAGCGCGCCGGATCCATGGCCAGAATCAGTTCGCCATGGTAGGGCGAAGCGCCGGCGCCAGCGTCGTGCGCCAGCGATTCGGCGCTGGTGAGGTCGCCGATCAACGGCCCGGCGATCAGTTCGATCATCGCCGACAGCGCCGAGCCCTTGTGGCCGCCGAAGGTCAGCATCGCGCCGCCGTCGGCGACTGCGGCCGGATCGGTGGTCGGCGCGCCCGCCGCGTCCACACCCCAGCCTTCTGGAATCGGCTGGCCGGCGCGGAGGCGCAGCTCGATCTCGCCGCGCGCCACCGCGCTGGTGGCGAAATCGAACACGAACGGCGGCGCGTCCACGCGTGGCCAGCCGAACGCCAGCGGGTTGGTGCCCAGCAGCGGCGTGCGCCCGCCGGCCGGCGTGACCCAGGCGTGGCTGGGGTTGCAGATCAGCGCGACCAAGCCAGCGTCGGTGATGCGTTCGACCTCCGGCCATAGCGCAGAGAAATGCACGCAATGGTTGATCGCAAGCGCCGCCAGGCCATTGGCACGGGTCTTCTCGATCAACAGCGGCAGCCCGCGCTCGAACGCCAGCAGCGAGAACCCGCCGCGTGCATCGATCCGCACGATACCGGGCGCATGGTCGTGCACGACTGGCTCGGCATCGCCCACCACCTTGCCGTTGCGCAGCGTCGCCACGCAGCCGAGCGTCCGGTACAACCCGTGCGAGGCGCAGCCGTCGCGTTCGCCGGCGACGATGGTCCGGGTGAGTGCCTGCACGTGCGCCGGGCTGAAGCCGGCGTGGGTCAGGATGCGTTCGACCAGGGCTGTGGCCTGGTCCAGGGACAGGGTGATGGTGTCGCTGGGGTTCATCGAAAAAAGCGAGGGGTAGAGGAGTGCCTGATTCTCGCCTGCGCTGGGCATGGTGAGAAGCCAAAGGGTGTCAGCCCGAACTGAGCGGCTTGTCATGTTTGGAGTGAAGTGCGTCGGGCCGCGGTCTTGCTGGCGGTGCCAAACCTTGGGGAAGACGATCCACCCATCGGATGTTTGAAGATTTTCTTGACAGCTATCCCTGAACCGATCCGATAATTCGACAAGGCCAGCACCTGGCCTATAGGGGATTGTTCGATCGATTGCCTCGTGCCCCGCCGCGATGGGGCGTTGTGTTTTTTTCGATTTCGTTACCGCGATGCCTCCCAGGAGAAGTATCGCGGTCGTCCAGAGAATTCGGCCCCCCTCGGGCTGAAAGGGAAGAGGCAAGCGATGTTCAAGGCGAGGCTGGCGATCGGCATGCTGCTGGTTTGTATGGGTGCGCGTGCGCACGCGGCGGACGAAGTGGCGCCCTACGAGGAGTACGAGAATAAGATCAAGGCCGCGCAGGTCGTCGGTCCGCTGAAAGGCGACATTTTCGGCGAGAACATCAGCCTCTACGATCTCAGCGTGGGTTTCCGCGCCACGGATGTGGATATCGCAGGCAACAACGCATTGCCGGTGACGGTGGCGCGCGAGTTCAAGGTGATGAACCGACGCCAGGAATACGTGGCGAAGGGGTTCGGCGATTGGGAAATCGATGTGCCGCGTGTCTACGGCGAGTTCCTTGCGGAGAAGGGCTGGGTGACGACCAGCGGCTCGCCCACGGCACGCTGCTCGGTACCAGCGCGGCCCGATGCCGCCATGACGGTCGATGGCACGACCTATCCCGGCACGGCAGACGACGTTTGGCACGGCTATTACCTGCATGTGCCAGGTGCTGGCGAACAGGAACTGCTGGTCGACAACCAGACCAAGACGCCGCGTCCGACCGATGGTGTCTCTCGTCCGTGGATCACGAAGCAAGGCTGGCGCTTGGGCTGTCTGAGCAGCGTCAGCAATTATGCAGGCGAAGGCTTTCTCGCCATCTCGCCATCGGGTATGAAGTACTACTTCGACTATGCCGTCGTCATCAACGTTAAACCGTATAAGTTGACCATAAGTGGAAAGATCAATGTGGCTGCGCGCACGCGCGTCGCATTGATGGCCAGTCGTGTCGAAGACCGCTTCGGCAACTGGGTGACCTACAGCTATACGGGCGACAAGCTGTCCTCGATCCAATCCAGCGACGGGCGAGCGGTTGCACTGACCTACAACGGCGATCTGATCAGCAGCGTCCAGGCCAACGGCCAGACCTGGAGCTATGGCTACGAGTTCAGCACCGCCTATCCATGGCCACAGGGTGCTTATCGCCTGAAGACCGTCACAGAGCCCGACGGTTCCCAGTGGGCCTACACGATCGCCAGCGGCAACATGATGCCGACACGCGAGCCGCCTGCCGGTGGTGGCGCCAGCAATTGCGTTTCCGAGCCAGATCTGATGAATGGCGCTGTATCCCTGCAGGTCACCCATCCGTCCGGTGCCAGCGGCCTGTTCGTGTTCGATTATCAGCGTCAGTACCGCACTCATACGCCAGCCAGTCGGTGCGATGTGCCTGCTGGTCAGAAGCCGCCGGTTCCTTACGTGCCAAGCTATTTCGACAACTATGTGCTGCGGTCGAAGACCATCATCGGTCCCGGCCTGCCGCAACGCGTCTGGAGCTATGTGGCCGATGCCCCGGCGACAAAGCTCTATACATCCGGTAATGCCACCGATCCGTGCCCGACCTGCATTCCGAGCAAGACCGTCAAGGTCACCAATCCCGACGGCACGGCGACCGCCTACGAATTCGGTTTCATGTACGGCCTCAACGATGGTCGCCTGCTGAGCACGACGTTGCTGGATGCCAACAGCAATGCCGTCTCCAAGACCAGCAACACCTACTTCGCTGATGGTGACGTGGCCGCGCAGCCATTTCCGGCGGAGATGGGGCAGTCGCTGCTGGGGATTCCCAATCCCTTGACCAACGTCCTGCGTCCGCTGCGCAGCAAGGCTGTGGTGCAGGACGGTACCTCCTATACCTGGACAGCGAACAGCTTCGATGCCTTTGCGCGGACGCTTAGCGTGACCCGCGCCAGCCCCTGGTATTCGCGTACGGATGCGACCGAGTATTACGACGACCTGGGTAAATGGATCATCGGGCAGCGCGCCAGGAGTACCAACACCGACACCGGTCTGGTGGAGTCCCAGACCAGCTACGACACCAATGCGATGCCCTCGCAGCGCTGGTCGTTCGGCAAGCTGCGCTTGACACTTGGCTACAACGGCGATGGCACGTTGGCTACCGTCAAGGACGGCAACAACAACACGACCACCGTGTCCAGTTGGAAGCGCGGCGTTCCGCAATCGATCCGTTATCCGGATGGCACCACCGACGCTGCAACGGTCAACGACAGCGGCTGGATCACCGCGACCACCGACGAGAACGGCTACAGCACCAACTATGGCTACGACGCGATGGGCCGACTGGCGAGCATCGCCTATCCGGCCAACGACACTGTGGCCTGGGCTTCCACCACGCAAGCGTTCGAGCAGGTCGGCACCAGCGAGTACGGACTGGCCGCGGGGCATTGGCGGCAGACCGTCGCCACCGGCAATGCGCGCAAGGTGACGTACTTCGACGCATTGTGGCAGCCGATGTTGACGCGCGAGTTCGATGCCGGCAACGAAGCCGCTACCCAACGCTTCCTGAGGTTCACCTACGATCAAGACGGCCGCGCGACGTTTGCCTCGTACCCTGGGACCAGCGACGCATTGAGTACCGGGACTTGGACCAGATACGACGCGCTCGGGCGCAAGACCTCGGTTTCCCAGGACAGCGAACAGGGTGGGGCGTTGACCACCTCGACAGAGTATTTGGCAGGCAACCAAACCCGTGTGACTGATCCACGCGGCAACAAGACCTTGACGGGCTACCACATTTTTGATCAGCCCGATTACACGACGCCGGCCTGGATTCAACATCCAGAAGGTGCCTACACCGACATCAGTCGCGACATCTTCGGCAAGCCCCTGTCCATCCGCCGCCGTGATGCCAATAGCACCGTGTCGGTAACGCGCAGTTACGTCTACGACGGCTACCAGCAGCTGTGCAAGACGGTGGAACCCGAAACCGGCGCCACCGCCAATGGCTACGATGCTGCAGGCAACCTGGTTTGGAGCGCGGCGGGCTTGTCCCTGCCCAGCACGTCATCGTGCGATGCGGATACCGCCTTTGCCTCTGGCCGCCGAGTCGACCGCAGCTACGACGTGCGTAACCGCATCAAGGCGTTGAGCTTCCCGGACGGCAACGGCAACCAGGCGTGGAGCTACTGGCCGGATGGGGCGGCCAAGCAGATCACCACCACCAACAACGGCGTCGCCAC
>NZ_AQOI01000145.1:0-4102 GCF_000364665.1 Xanthomonas sp. SHU 199 | reverse complement strand
CGCCGCCGGCCACCCCCAGCGCGGCCAACCCGCCAGGTGCGCCCGGCGCCGCGAATGCCGCGCCGGCGGACCTGCCGCAACAGGTGGAGGGCCGCCATGCGAATTGAAGCGATGGGCCTGCGTACCGTGTGGCTGGGCACGCTGGCGCTGTGGGGGCTGCTGATCTGGGCGTTGGGCCTGGGCGGGCTCGGCGAACGCGTGGCGCCGCTGCCCGACGATCCGTCGATGCTGCAGCGGCTGCCGGGCTTGCCCGCGGCCACCACGCAGCGCCTGGGCGATTTCTCGCAGTACGGCGAGATCGCCGCGCGCCCGGTGTTCGCCGAGGATCGCCGTCCGCATCCGTTCTTCCTCAGCGCCGACAACGGCCAGGCCGCCGCGCCCAACGTGCGCCTGACCGGCGTGCTGCTCACCGACCGCTTCAAGATGGCGACGCTGACCACCGAGCAGGGCGAATCGCTGCGCCTGAAGGAAGGCGGCGACGCCGTGCAGGGCTGGCGGCTGCTGTCGCTGTCGCCGCGCCAGGCCACGGTCAGCGGTTCCGGTGGCACCCAGACCCTGGAATTGAAGGTGTTCGACGGCAAAGGCGGGCAGCCGCCGACCGTGCTCGGCCAGGCCGGGCGTGCCGCGCAGGGGCAGATGCCGCCGCCGGCGTCCGCGCCCAATGGCCAGTCCAACGCCAACGCGCCGCGCCCGCCGAACCAGTCCACCCCCAACCCGGTGCCGAACCAGGCACCGACCCCGAGCGCCCCTCAGCCGTCGTCGCCGGCTCCGTCGTCGGAGCAGTTGCAGGCCATCCGCGAGCGGATCGAAGCGCGCCGTCGGCAATTGCAGCAACAGCGCCAGAACAACCCCTCAGGTCAGAACCCTTGAAGAGTGATCGCATGACGCCGCGTCTGTTTTCCCTGTTCCTCGCCATCGGCCTGGTGGCCGGCTGCGCCACCACGCCCTCGCCGGACATCCGTCGCGGCGCCGCGATCAACCCCCAGGTCGGCGCGGCCGGCAGCACCCAGAGCGACGGCCAGGGCGGCCCGGCCGATCCCAATGCCTTGCCCGAGCGCGCCACCCCGGTGATCCGCCGCGGCAGCGGCACCATGATCAATTCCGCGGCTGCCGCGGCGCCGGCGCCGTCGCTGGGCAACGCCAGCAGCGGCAGCGCCACCTTCAACTTCGAGGGCGAATCGCTGCAGGCGGTGGTCAAGGCCATCCTCGGCGACATGCTCGGGCAGAACTACGTGATCGCGCCGGGCGTGCAGGGCACGGTGACCCTGGCCACGCCCAAGCCGGTGTCGCCGGCGCAGGCGCTGAACCTGCTGGAGATGGTGCTGGGCTGGAACAACGCGCGCATGGTCTACAGCGGCGGCCGCTACAACATCGTCCCCGCCGACCAGGCCCTGGCCGGCACGGTGGCGCCGAGCACCGCCTCGCCGGCCAACGCGCGCGGCTTCGAGGTGCGCGTGGTGCCGCTGAAATACATCTCCGCCAGCGAGATGAAGAAGGTGCTGGAGCCCTACGCGCGGCCGAACGCCATCGTCGGCATCGACAGTTCGCGCAACGTCATCACCCTGGGCGGCACCCGCGCCGAGCTGGAGAACTACCTGCGCACCGTGCAGATCTTCGACGTCGACTGGCTGTCGGGCATGTCGGTGGGCGTGTTCCCGATCCAGTCGGGCAAGGCCGAGCAGGTGGCGGCCGACCTGGAGAAGGTGTTCGGCGAGAACAGCAAGACCCCCAGTGCCGGCATGTTCCGCTTCATGCCGCTGGAGAACGCCAACGCGGTGCTGGTGATTACCCCGCAGGCGCGCTACCTGGACCAGATCCAGGAATGGCTGGACCGCATCGACAGCGCCGGCGGCGGCGCGCGGCTGTTCTCCTACGAACTCAAGTACATCAAGGCCAAGGACCTGGCCGACCGCCTGGCCGAAGTGTTCGGCGCCGGCGGCGGCAACCGCGGCGACTCCAACGCCTCGCTGATGCCGGGCTCGCAGATGAGCCAGTTGAACGGCGGCGGCCTGGGCGGCTTCAACGGCAGCGACAGCAGCCTGGGCGGCGGCAGCCTGGGCAGTAGCGGCAGCAGCAGCGACAGCCTGGGCGGCAGCAGTTCCTCCGGCAGCAGTGGCGGCGGCCTGGGGAGTGGCAGCCTGCAACTGTCCCCGCGCACGTCCGGCAACGGCAGCGTGACCCTGGAAGTGCAGGGCGACAAGGTCGGTGTGTCGGCGGTGGAGGAAACCAACACCCTGCTGGTGCGCTCGACCCCGCAGGCCTGGCGCTCGATCCGCGACGTGGTCGAGAAGCTCGACGTGATGCCGATGCAGGTGCACATCGAGGCGCAGGTGGCGGAGGTCAACCTGACCGGCGACCTAAAATACGGCGTCAACTGGTACTTCGAGCAGGCGGTGAACGCGTCATCCACTGCCGACAACATCGGCTTCAGCGGCGGTGGCGCGAATCTGCCCAGCGCGGCCGGCCGCAAGATCTGGGGCGATATCGCCGGTGCCATCACCGGCAGCAGTGGCCTGGGCTGGACCTTCCTCGGCAAGAACGCCGCAGCGGTGATCACTGCGCTGGATCAGGTCACCAACGTCAAGCTGTTGCAGACGCCCTCGGTGTTCGTGCGCAACAACGCCGAGGCCACGCTCAATGTGGGCACGCGCATTCCGATCAACTCGGTCAGTGTCGACACCGGCCTGGGCGCCGGCACCACCTACTCCTCGGTGAACTACCTCGATACCGGCGTGATCCTGAAGGTGCGTCCGCGCGTGACCAAGGACGGCATGGTGTTCCTGGACATCGTGCAGGAAGTCAGCTCGCCCGGCGCGGCGCCGACCAATTGCGGTACCAGCGCCGGCACCAGCGTCGCCTGCAACGTGCCGATCAACACCCGTCGGGTCAAGACCGAGGCGGCCGTGCAGAGCGGCGACACCATCATGCTGGCCGGCTTGATCAACGACAGCACCACTGATGGCAGCAACGGTGTTCCCTACCTGAGCAAGCTGCCGGTGGTCGGTGCGCTGTTCGGGCAGAAAACCCAGAAGCAGGATCGCCAGGAAGTGATCGTGCTGATCACGCCCTCGATCGTGCGCAACCCGCAGGAAGCGCGCAATCTCACCGATGAGTACGGAGCGAAGTTCGAGGCCATGAAGCCGCTGCCGGCACGCGGCAAGAAGTAAGCGGGTGAGCCTGCCCATCGTGCTGCTGGCGGTCGGCGTCGACGACGTCGCGCTGGACGCCTGCCTGGGCGCGCTCGAAGCGAACACGCCGGCCGGCACCCGCGTGTGGCTGGCCGACGATGCGCAGGCCGGCCCGCGCGGCACCCGGGTGATCGAGGCCTGGCTGGCGCGCACGCGCCTGCAGGCCGACTACACGCGGCGGCCGCGCATGCTCGGCGAGGTGGCGCATGTAGACGAGATGCTGCGCGCCTGCGGCGATGCCGACGTGGCGGTGCTGGCGGCCGATGCGCAGCCCGGGCCGGGCTGGTTGCTGCAGTTGAGCGCCTGCCTGGCGCGCGACGCGGCCATCGCCAGCGCCACGCCGTGGAGCAATGCCGGCGAAGCCTGCGCGTGGCCGCGGCTGGGCGAGATCAATCCGCCGCCCGAGGATCCCGAGCGTCTGGCACGGGCCTGCGCGGCGCTGCCGCCGCTGCATCCGGAACTGCCGTCGGCGGTGTGCCATGCGGTGGTGCTGCGTGGGGTGGCGCGGCAGCGCGCCGGCGGGCTGGACGCCAGCAGCTACGGCTCCTGGTATGCGGCGCTGACCGACCTGTCGCTGCGCATGGCCGGGCTCGGCTGGCGCAACGTGCTGTGCGAGACCGCGCATGTCGCCAGCAGCGGCGAAGGCCGCGCCGCCGACGGCGACATGGACGCGCTGGCCACGCGCTGGCCGGCCTGGCACGCGCGCCTGGCCGGCTTCCTGATGCACGATCCGCTGCGCGCCTGCCGCGAAGAGTTGCAGCGCCTGTACGACACGCTGCCGCCGCCGGATCCGCAACGGGCGTTGTTCGATGCCTAGTGCGTCTGGTGTCGAGGTCGCTCCCATAATTCAGCCATGGTGACAACAAGTGCAAGGGCACAGCTTTCGCCTTGCGGCGAGTCACTTTTCTTTGCTT
>NZ_AQOI01000144.1:0-4535 GCF_000364665.1 Xanthomonas sp. SHU 199 | reverse complement strand
TGCCTGGTCGCTGCCGCGCCGTTGCCGCGGGTCGAGGCGGCGATGGCGGACGCCGCGCCGGCGGCGCGGATGCAGTCCCCGGTGGACCAGGACGCCGCGCTCGGCTGAGCGCCGGCCCGGCCCGGGCACTACAATGGGCCGACAAGGACCGGGGGGTGCCGTGATTCGTTTAGTGCTGGCGGAGGACCAGGCAATGGTGCGCGGTGCGCTGGGCGCACTGCTGGGCCTGGAAGCGGATCTCGACCTGGTCGCCAGCGCGGCCGACGGCGAAGCCGCCTGGCGCGCGCTGCAGGCGCATGCGCCGGACCTGCTGGTCACCGACATCGAGATGCCCGGCCTCAGCGGCCTGGAGCTGGCCCAGCGCATCCAGCGCCAGCAACTGCCGGTGCGCGTCATCATCGTCACCACCTTCGCCCGCCCCGGCTTCCTGCGCCGCGCCCTGGATGCCGGGGTCGGTGGCTACCTGCTCAAGGACGCACCGCCGCAGCGGCTGATCGACGCGATCCGCCAAGTGCACCGCGGCGGCCGTGCGATCGCCCCGGAACTGGCGCTGGAAGCCTGGTCCGAGGCCGACCCGCTCAACGACCGCGAGCGCCAGGTGCTGCGCCTGGCCGGCGAGGGCGCCTCGGCCGGCGACATCGCCACGCAGTTGGGGCTGTCGTCGGGCACGGTGCGCAACTACCTGTCCGAGGCGATCGGCAAGCTCGGGGTCGGCAACCGCATCGAGGCGGCGCGGCTGGCCCGGCAGAAGGGCTGGCTGTGATGCGGCGCGCGGTTCGGCCTGAAACTTGCATGGCTCCCTGCGCTTGACTGCGCAGCGCAGTTGGTGGCGCGCGCGGCCTTCCTCCCTTCCCCTCGTCGACGCCATGCCCTCCACCACGATCAACCGCTATGGCGTGCCGCTGGCCCTGCTGCTGCTGTTGGGCATCAGCGGCGGCGTGCTGGTGGGTAGCGAGCGCTTTCTCGCCGATGCGGCCGCGGTGCAGCGCAGCCACCGGGTCATTGCCGAGATCAACGGCCTGCAGCTGAACCTCGCCGACTGCGATGCCTCGCTGCGCGGCTTCCTGCTGCTGGACAGCCGCGAACACCTGGCCGATTTCCGGGCGTGCCAGCGCGCGCTGCCGCCGCGGCTGCAGCAACTGGCCACGCTGCTGCAGGGCAACCCCGCGCAGCAGCAGCGGCTGCAGGAGGTCCAGGCGCAGATCGAGGCGCGCATGCGCGACAGCGCGCTCGCCGTGGCCCGCTTCCAGGGCAGAGCGGCAGGCATGCGCAAGCCGGACCCGGAGCGCGCCCGCCAGGGCCGTCTGATGTCGCAGGCGATCCGGCGCAACACCGACAGCCTGGTGCGCAGCGAGCGCGCGGCGCTGGCCAGCAGCGCCCGCTCCACCGCCGCCAACGCCGACCTGCTGCGCCGGCTGGCGGTGATCGGCATCCCCACGGTGTGCGCGCTGACCCTGGGCCTGTACCTGCTGCTGCGCCGCGAGATCGGCCGCCGCAGTCAGGCCGAGCAGCGCGGTCACCATGCCAATGCGCTGCTGGTGGGCACCGTGCAGCAGATGCAGCGCACCGAACAGGATCTGCGCACGCTCAACCGCTGCAGCCGCGGACTGCAGAGCTGCGTGCAGCAGGACGAGGCGGTGGAGGTCGCGCGGCAGGCGCTGGAGCGCCTGCTCGGCGACGCCGGCTGCAGCGTGTACTGCACCGACGCGGCGGGCGAGCAGGCGGTCTGCGTCGCGCACTGGGGCGAGGATGCGGTGTGCGCGCCGTCGCTGTCGCTGAGTGGCTGCGAAGGCCTGCGCAGCCGCGCTACCCAGATCCAGCGGCCCGGCGCCGCGCCGGCCTGCGCGCATGCCGCCGGCGTGGCACGCCATGGCACTTGCGTGCCGATGATGGTGCAGGGCGAGCCGCTGGGGCTGATCCACCTGTCCAGCCGCGATCCGACCCTGCTCGAGCGCCTGCCCCTGGTCGAGGTGGTGGCCGAACAGCTGGCGATGGCGCTGCACAACCTGCAGTTGCGCCAGCGCCTGCGCACGCAGTCGATCCGCGATCCGTTGACCGGGCTGTACAACCGCCGCTACCTGGAAGAATCGCTGGTGCGCGAACTGGCGCGCTGCGAGCGCCGTGAGCAGCCGCTGGCGCTGATGATGCTGGATCTGGACCATTTCAAGGCGCTCAACGACCGCCTTGGTCACGCCGGCGGCGATGCCTTGCTGGCCGCGTTCGGTCAGTTGCTGGCCGGGCTGGTGCGGCCGGAGGACATCGCCTGCCGCTACGGCGGCGAGGAGTTCACGGTGATCCTGCCGGGCGCCGCCGCCGACGTGGCGCAGCGCCGCGCCGAGCAGATCCGCGCCGCGGTGGCGAACCTGCAGGTGCAGCACCAGGGTCAGGCGCTGCCGCCGGTGACCGTGTCGATCGGCGTGGCCGCCTATCCGGACCACGGCCGCAGCACCGAGGAACTGCTGCGCTGCGCGGATGCGGCGCTGTACCGCGGCAAGCGCAGCGGCCGCAACCGGGTCGCTGCCGCTGGCGACGCACCGCTGCGCATCGCCGAGGCCTAGGCCGCCTCCATCCCGTGCATGCAGTGCCGCGGTCGCGCGCCTGCGCCGCGGCCGTGCCAGCGTCAGCACCCGCGCGCGGCCTGCCGGCTCAGAACGACCAGCTGAAGCTCAGCGTGCCGTTGCGCGGTTCGCCCCAGGCACCGTCGCCGTAGATCTGCGCGTAGTAACGCTTGTCCAGCAGGTTGTTGAGGTTGAGCTGCACCGAGAAGGCCGGCGACAGGCGGTAGCGTGCGAAAGCGCTGACCAGCGCGCCCGTCCGCCGACAAGTGTAATGGCGGCCCGGGGCCGGGACCATGTCGGGAGCGACACAAACGCGTGGCGTCGCCCGGGAGACAGGCCGCACCGCACTGGCCGAATCGACATGCGCGTGCCGGCGCTAGCGTGCGCAGCGCGGGACGCACGCGCTGCGCCCCGCGTGTCGCGTCGTGGGTGGACTACGCCTTGTCGCGTGGCGCTGCAGGCGTCGCCGCGCCGCGCGCCATGCTTGAGAACACGCCATCGCGGCGTACCCAGGCATGGAACAGCGCCGCGCACAGGTGCGCCAGCACCGTGGCGAACAGCAGGTAGGCCAGCCAGCCATGCGCGCTGCGCAGCCAGGCATACAGCGCCGGGCTGTGCGGGGCGATCGGCGGCAACTGCAGGCCCGGCCACAGCACGATCGGATAGCCGCCGGCCGAGAGCATCGACCAGCCCAGCAGCGGCATCGCCAGCATCAGCGCGTACAGCAGCCAGTGCGAGGCATGCGCGGCGGCCTTTTGCCAGCGCGGCAGGTCGGCCGGCAGCGGCGGCGGCCGGTGCCGCAGGCGGTTGCCCAGGCGCACCAGCACCAGCACCAGGATGGCGATCCCGAGCGGGCGGTGCAGGTTCAGCAGCCAGGGCCGCTGCGACACCGAGGCGACCATGCCCACGCCGACGAACAGCATGGTCAGGATCATCGCCGCCATCAGCCAGTGCAGCACGCGCGCGAGCAGGTTGAAGTGCGCGGAGCGGTCGTCGCGGTTCATTGCGCACCTCCGTGCGGCTTACCGGTCGCATCGGGCGCCTGGCCGCGGGCGATCTCGCGCTCGCGGCGGTTGAAGGACTGCGAGTACACCGCCGAGCGTGCGGCCAGGATCGGATCGTCGGAGCCGGCGATGCCGTGCGGCAGGATCAGCGGATCGTAGTTGAGGTCGCGGCACGGCCCGGTGGCCTGCGGCTCGGCATGGTCCAGCACCAGGGTGCCGGCGACCACCTGCTGGCGGTCCTGCGGCCACGGCTGCGACGGATCGTCGACCGGGTCGCCGGGCGCGGCCACGGTCAGTACCAGATCCCAGCGCAGCGGACCGCGCGCCAGCCGCGCCTGCAGGTCTTCGCTGAGGAAGTCGGCGTCGGCCTTGGCGCGTTGCTCGGCCGACAGCGGCGCGAACGGGGTCTGCGGGCGCATCGACCAGCGCACCGCATGCGTGCTGCCGTCGGCGGCGGTGAAGCGGAACGCGTTGACGCCGTTGTACTGGGTGTTGGCCCAGCTGTTGGACCATGGTGCGGTCTTGGCCCACTCCTGGAACTTCTTCGCTTCCGGGTAGCGCTGCAGGAACGCCGCCATCTTCGCCGGGTCCGGCTTGCCGGTGGCCGGATCCGGCCGCGCGGCCAGCGTCTGCGCCATGAAGCCCTCGGTGTTGGCGACCACGAAGAACGGGAAGCTGTTCATCGCCGTGCGCCATTCCTGGCCGTCGTCGCTGCGCAACTGCAGCGCCATGCTGCGCACGCGGGCGGCGCCGTCGGCGCCATGCGGGTCGCCGCCGCCGATCGACAGGCGGCCCAGCACCGGCACCGAGGATTGCGCGAACACCCGTGCCGAGGACAGCGCGCTGCCCTGGCCGTTGCCCTCGAAATGGCCGCTGACGCACACGCCCTTGCTGTGCGCACGGCGGAAGCCCGGATGCGGCGGGCCGCCGGCTTCGATGGCGTCGGTCATGCGCTGCGCGGTCAGCCGCTGCG
>NZ_AQOI01000143.1:0-5562 GCF_000364665.1 Xanthomonas sp. SHU 199 | reverse complement strand
TGCCGACGGCAGCGCCAGCCGCCAGGGCAGTGCCAGCGTCCAGCGCGCCGACGGCGCCAGCGCGAGCAGCAGCGGCAGCCTGGCCCGGGCCGCCGACGGCACGCTCAGCGGCAGCCGCCAGAGCAGCGTCGATGGCACGCAGGGCAGCTACCAGGGCAGCACCAGCGTGCAGGACGGCAGCATCGTCCACACCGGCACCTGCACCGATGCGAGCGGCACCGTGGTGCCGTGCCGGCCGTAGGCGAGGGTGCGGTGTCGGGGGAAGTTCGGGGGCATGGATGCGCCTGTCCGCGGCCGACTTCACGGCCTCGTCACGGCCAGGAATGGATGCCGTGGCGGGGCCGGAATCGGCCGTCGGCGGCAAACCGTTGCCAGGCTTAGGTTTTCGTAATTTCACCCATATTTAGCGTTGACGTCGTCGGCCGACCCCACTATCTTGGGGTGGTCGGTTCCGGCGGCTCCAAGCCGCGGGATCAAAAGGGAAGCCGGTGCGGCGTGCCAACGCCAAGTCCGGCGCTGCCCCGCAGCGGTAATTGGGAACGAACCCGTCATCCGCACTGAGGCGCCCGCCTTGGGAAGCGACGGGCTAGGAACCGGCCACGGCCGTTGCCCATCAGCCCGAAGACCTGCCGACAGCCGCGCGAAGCACACCGCGCGGCGCCGACCGCGCGCTCTCCGGGGGGAGAGGGTCGGTGCAGCGTTGACCGCCCGCAGGCCCGGTGCCTGCGCCGTTTGCAGTCTTCGCGACACCGCCTGCCCACCATTGAACCCGGTCGGACCGCTGCCTGCGAGGGTCGGGCGGCCGCGTGCACCACGCTTGGAGACCTTCATGAGCCAGACCCACAGCCTGCCGGCCACCGCGTCCGTCGACGCCGCCGTCGACCCCACGACCGCTGCCGCCACTGCCCAGCCGGAGCCGACGGCCAGCAGCGAGCCGAGCAACGACCAGCGCGCCGTGACCTGGATCGTCAAGGACGGCGGCAACCGCCGCATGGCCTTCGACCGCTCGCGCCTGCAGCGCACCCTGGACCGGATCCACGCCGAGTTCCCGCAGCTGGACGTGAGCGACTACGAGCGCAAGGCCTTCGCCTTCATCGAGAAGAAGGAAAGCCTGTCGGCCGACGACATGGTCGACTACCTGATCCGCGAGGCCGAGTCGCGCGTGGACATCGCCACGCCGGAGTGGGAGTACTTCGCCGCGCGCCTGTACCTGGACCGCCTGTACAAGCGCGCCAGCAAGAACCGTTTCTACGATGCCGGCGAGAAGTACGGCTCCTACGTCGGCCTGCAGGAAAGCCTGGCCGACCGCGGCGTGTACTCGATCGACATCCTCAAGAACTACTCCAAGGACGAACTGGCCGAAGCCGGCCGCATGATCGATCCGGAGCGCGACAAGCTGTTCGCCTACAACGGCCTGTACCTGCTGGCCACGCGCTACCTGGCCACCGATAACTCGCGCAAGGTCTACGAGCTGCCGCAGGAGCGCTGGCTGACCATCGCCCTGTACCTGATGCAGGACGAGAAGCCGCGCGAGCGCCGCATGCAGCTGGTCGGCGAGGCCTACTGGGCGCTGTCCAACCTGTACATGACCGTGGCCACGCCGACCCTGGCCAACGCCGGCAAGATCGGCGGGCAGCTGTCGAGCTGCTTCATCGACACCGTCGACGACAGCCTGCAGGGCATCTACGACTCCAACACCGACGTGGCGCGCGTGTCCAAGCACGGCGGCGGCGTCGGCGCCTACCTGGGCTACGTGCGTTCCTCCGGTTCGGCGATCCGCGGCGTGAAGAACTCCAGCGGCGGCGTGGTGCCGTGGATCAAGCAGCTCAACAACACCGCCGTGTCGGTGGACCAGCTCGGCCAGCGCAAGGGCGCCATCGCCGTGTACCTGGACATCTGGCACCGCGACATCGAGGCGTTCCTGGACCTGCGCCTGAACAACGGCGACCAGCGCCTGCGCGCGCACGACGTGTTCACCGCGGTGTGCGTGCCGGACATCTTCATGGAAGCGGTGGAGCGCCGCGGCGAGTGGTACCTGTTCGACCCGCACGAGGTGAAGGAGGTCAAGGGCTGGTATCTGCAGGACTTCTTCGACGAGAAGCGCGGCGAAGGCAGCTTCCGCGCGCGCTACGAGGAAGTGGTGGCCGACGAGCGCATCGGCCGCAAGGTGGTCAAGGCCATCGACATGTTCAAGCGGATCATGGTCAGCCAGCTGGAGACCGGCAACCCGTTCATGTTCTATCGCGACGAAGTCAATCGCATGAACCCGAACAAGCACCAGGGCATGGTCTATTCCAGCAACCTGTGCACCGAGATCCTGCAGAACATGAGCCCGACGCGGGTCATCCAGGAGATGATCAGCGGCGACCAGATCGTCACCACCAAGCAGGCCGGCGACTTCGTCGTGTGCAACCTGTCCTCGGTGAACCTGGGCCGCGCGGTGACCGCGCAGCCGGACCTGCTGTCGCCGGACATCCTGGAGCGGCTGATCCGCGTCCAGGTGCGCATGCTCGACAACGTCATCGACCTCAACGAGCTGCCGGTGCCGCAGGCCACCATCACCAACCAGAAGTACCGCGCGATCGGTCTGGGCACCTTCGGCTGGCACCACCTGCTGGCGCAGAAGGGCATCGACTGGAACTCGCCGGACGCCGAGGCGTACAGCGATTCGCTGTACGAGCGCATCAACTACCTGACCATCCAGGCGAGCCTGGCGCTGGCCAAGGAGAAGGGCGCGTACAAGGTGTTCAAGGGCAGCGACTGGCAGAACGGCGAGTACTTCACCAAGCGCGGCTACGACAGCGCCGAGTGGCAGGAACTGGCCGCGCAGGTGAGCGTGCACGGCGTGCGCAACGCCTGGATGGTGGCGGTGGCGCCGAACATGAGCACCGCGCAGATCGCCGGCTCCACCGCGTCGATCGACCCGATCTACAGCGCGTTCTACTACGAGGAGAAGAAGGACTTCCGCCGTCCGGTGGTGGCGCCGGGGCTGACCGTGGACACCTATCCGTATTACGAAAAGGGTGCCTACAAGGTCGACCAGTTCGCCAGCGTGCGCCAGAACGCGCGCCGCCAGCGCCACGTCGACCAGTCGATCAGCTTCAACTTCTACGTGCCCAGCGGCATCCGCGCCAGCACCCTGCTGGACCTGCACATGACCGCGTGGAAGGAAGGCCTGAAGACCACCTACTACGTGCGTTCCAACGACATCGACATCAGCGAGTGCGAGTGGTGCTCGAGCTGATCGCCGGCGTCTGACGCCCGCGCCGCGCGGCAGGCCGGTCCTGCCGCGCGCGTCCCGCATTCCCGCGCCGTCCGCCGGCGCCGTTCACCCGACTATCGAAGCACATCCATGGCCATCGCGCTCGACCGCATCAAGATCCTCGAACCGCTGCACCCCAACCGTTCCACCGGCATCATCAACGGCACCACCAGCGGCATCCTCAACTGGAACGACATCCCGTACCCGTCCTTCTACCGGGCGTACAAGGAGCTGTCGACCAACTTCTGGATCCCCGACGAAGTGGACATGAAGGGCGATGCCAAGCAGTACGGGGAGCTGTCGGCGCGCGAGAAGAACGCCTACGACTCGATCATCGGCCTGCTGGCCACGCTGGATTCGCCGCAGACGCGCTTCATCTACAACGTCGCCGAGTACATCACCGACCCGGCCGCGCACGCCAACGCCGCGATCATCGGCCAGCAGGAAGTGATCCACAACGAGAGCTACTCGTACGTGCTGGCCTCGATCGCCGGCCTGGCCGACCAGAACCGCGTGTTCGAGATCGCACGCACGCATCCGACCATCATCGCGCGCAACCAGCCGATCATGCAGGCCTACGACGACTTCATGCGCGAGAAGACCGCAGAGACCCTGCTGCGCTCGCTGATCCAGTCCTCGATCCTGGAAGGCATCAACTTCTATTCCGGCTTCGCGTATTTCTACAACCTGGTCCGGCAGAACCGCATGACCGGTACCGGCAAGATCATCAGCTTCATCAACCGCGACGAGCTGGCCCACACCAAGTTCATCAGCGAGCTGATCCGCGCCATCATCGGCGAGAACGCCGAGCTGCAGACCAACGAGCTGACCGACTACGTGCACCAGGCCTTCGAGCATGCGATCCGCCTGGAGACCGAGTGGTCCTCGGAAGTGCTCGACGGCATCGAGGGCATCGACGTGGACGAGATGATCCAGTACGTGAAGTACCGCGCCAACAAGATGTCCGGCATGCTCGGCATCGAGAAGCTGTACAGCGGCGCCAGCGACAACGTGATGCCGTGGATCAAGGCCTACGCCGACAACTTCACCGAGACCAAGACCGACTTCTTCGAGATGCGCAACGCCAGCTACAAGAAGACCAACTCGGACAACGGCTTCGACGATCTGTGAGGAGCCGGGATTGGGGATTCGGGATTGGGGATTGGCAAAAGCGAACCCCGCCCTGACGAATCCCGAATCCCCATTCCCGAATCCCCGCCCCATGCACATCCTGCTCGCCTACGCTTCGCTCAGCGGCAACACCCGCGACGTCGCCCGCCGCGTGCATGCGCAGTGCGAGGCGGCCGGGCACGCGGTCACCTGGATCCACACCGACCTGCAGACGCTGCAGGGCGCGCTCGGCGATGCCGCGCGTGCGGCGGACTTCGACCTGCATCTGCTCGGCAGTTGGAGCGACAACGCCGGGCGCACGCCGGCGGAGATGAAGCGCTATATCGCCGAGTTGGTCGAAGCGACAGGCAAGACGATCGACGTGGCGGCGTTCGGCACCGGCGAGACGCAGTGGGGGCTGGAGTACTACTGCGGTGCGGTCAAGCGCATCGCGCGGTTCTTCGACAGTGTTTATCCATTGCTGGAGATCGAGCAGATGCCGCATGGCGACCGCGACAACGCTGCGATCGACGCGTGGTGCGCGCAGGTGCTGGCGTTGCGCGCGGCGCGCGCGTCGTTGGCAGGCGATGTGCCGGTGGCCGCTGCCGAGTCCGCTCCCGCGGGCGCGGCTGGCTTCGCTGCGAGGGTGTTGCCGTTGCCTGGCAGCGGCTGACGCCGTCGTCGTTCATCCGTTTCCTGGCATTGCCGGCGTTCCCATCGCACGCCGGGCTTCTTCCGACATCAGACAAGGTTTCGTTCCATGCTCACCACCATCACCGTCTCCAGCCCCGAACAGTTCGCCGATGCGCTCGCCGCCCACCCGCGCGTGCTGGCCGATTTCAACAAGGACAACTGCCCGGGCTGCCGCATGCTCGACAAGTCGCTGGAGCGCTTCGCCGAGGGCGACAGCGCGCAGGGCGTGACCCTGCTCAAGGTGAAGATGGAAGACGTGGGCGAGGAGTTCTTCCGCGCGCAGGGCCTGCGCCAGACGCCGACGCTGATGCTGTTCCGCCAGGGCGAGGAAGTGGCGCGGGTGCCCGGTTTCGTGCCGCCGGCCAAGATCGACGAAGCGGTGCGCACGCATCTGGGTTGAGCGCTCGCGTTCCTCGTATCTACGGTTCTTTGTTTCGTCCGACAAGCAAATCTCAAGCGAAAGCAAAGGCTTTCGCCCTTTCGGGCGAGTTACTTTT
>NZ_AQOI01000142.1:0-5247 GCF_000364665.1 Xanthomonas sp. SHU 199 | reverse complement strand
CGCACGACCGGCGGCGGCTGGACCTGCCGCGGCTGCCGCGCGAACTGGAAGACCTGGGCGCCTCGTTGAACGCGGCC
Organism: Xanthomonas sp. SHU 199; assembly: GCF_000364665.1. Taxonomy (NCBI): domain Bacteria; kingdom Pseudomonadati; phylum Pseudomonadota; class Gammaproteobacteria; order Lysobacterales; family Lysobacteraceae; genus Xanthomonas; species Xanthomonas sp. SHU 199. Next base: position 5,170 of record NZ_AQOI01000142.1, on the reverse strand, counting down.
TTCGACCGGCTCGATGCGGCCTATGCGCAGCAGGAAAGCTTCAATGCCGACGTCGCCCACGAACTGCGCACGCCGCTGGCCAGCCTGATCGGCCAGACCCAGGTGGCGCTGACCCGCCACCGCGACACGCAACAGTTGCGCCAGGTACTGCAGTCGAACCTGGAGGAACTGGAGCGGCTGCGCGCGATCGTCGCCGACATGCTGTTCCTGGCCCGCGCCGAACAGGGCCAGCGTGCGCGCCAGTGCGAGGACGCCTCGCTGGCCGAGGAAGTCGGCAAGACCGTCGAGTTCTTCGAGGTGCTGCTGGACGAGGCCGGCCTGCAGGTGGAGGTGCGCGGCGACGTGGTGGTGCCGGTCGAGAAGTCGCTGCTGCGGCGCGCGCTGTCCAACCTGCTGCACAACGCCATCCAGCACTCGGCCGGTCACGCGCCGATCGTGGTGGAGATCGTGCAGCGCGGCGGCGAGGCGCTGATCGCCTTCTCCAACCCCAGCGTGGCGCTGGCGCCGGAGCATCTGCAGCGCCTGTTCGACCGCTTCTACCGCGGCGACGCCGCCCGCGCCAACAGCCGCGAAAGCCATGGTCTGGGGCTCGCGATCGTCAAGGCGGTGGCGACCATGCATGGCGGGCGCGTGTTCGCACAGCACCGCGACGGCATCACCACGATCGGGTTTTCGGTGGCACTGGACGGCACCGCTACCGGCGTGCCGGCGCACGCCGCGCTGCGCTGGTAAACCGCAACGCCGCGCTCAGGCGGCCAGTGCGCGCGCCTGCAGCGCCGGCAGTTCGTGCGCGGTGACGAAACGGCCCTTGGCATCGCGCTGCAGCTGCGCCAACGCGCAGTCTGGATCGTGGGTGAAGAACAGGCGCACGTCGCGGGCCAGCGCGTCTTCCAGGAATGCGCGCTTCTCGTCGATCAGCAGCTCGGCGTTGCGGTCGTAGCCCATGGTGATCGGCACGTGCACCCACGAACGGCCCGGGATCAGGTCGGCGCAGAACGCCACGCCGCCATGGGTCTGGCCGTCCTCGCCGTGTGTGGGGCCGACGATCTCGGCCAGCATCAGCCCCGGCGTGTGGCCGTCGCTGAAACGGAACCGCACCGCCTCGCCAAGCGCGCGCGAGTGCTCGCCGTCGACCAGCTCCAGCCGGCCGCTGGCCTCGAGCAGGCCGGGCAGTTCCGGGATGAAGCTGGCGCGGTCGCGCGGATGCGGGTGCAGCGCACGTTGCCAGTGCGCCGCGCCGACCAGGAACTGCGCGTTGGGAAACAGCAGTTCCGGCGCAGCGCCCTCGCGGTACGCGGCCAGCAGCCCGCCGGCATGATCGAAGTGCAGATGGCTCAGCACCACCACGTCGATGTCGGTGTGGGCGAAGCCGGCGTCCTGCAGCGAATCCAGCAGCACGTGGCGCGGCTCCTGCACGCCGTAGCGCTCGCGCAGCGCCGGCGCGAAGAACGCGCCGATGCCGGTCTCGAACAGCACCGTCTTGCCGGCCAGCGGACTGGCCAGCAGCGCGCGGCAGGCCAGCGCGATGCGGTTGCCGTCGTCGGGCGCGGCCCACTGCTGCCACATCGCCTTGGGCGCGTTGCCGAACATCGCGCCGCCGTCGAGTTTCTGCGAGTTGCCTTGGATGGACCAGAGTTTCATGGGCGGGGATTCGGGAGTCGGGATTGGGGATTCGCAAACGCGGGCGTCAGGGCGCCGGCGCGGTCTGCAGCACTTCGGCGCTGCCGACTTCGTTGCGCGGGTCGCTGCCGCCGCTGAGCACGTTGCGGCGCTTGTCCCATTCCACGGTCTGCAGGTTGCCCCAGACGTGGCTGGAGCCGTGGCCGTCCTCAGCCGTGTCGCCGGGCAGCTTGAGCGTGTGCCCCATCGCTTCCAGGCCCTTGGCCGTGGCCGCGTCGAAGGTGCCGGTTTCGGCCTCGATCACGTCCGGCAGCCACTGGTGGTGGTAGCGCGGCAGCGCGGCGACCTGCTGCGCCGTGAGGCCGTCGTCGTAGCCGAGGATGCCGAGCAGCACCATGGTGATGATACGGCTGCCGCCCGGGGTGCCGAGCACGATCGCCTTGTCCGCGTTCTCCATGAAGGTGGGCGACATCGAGCTGAGCGGGCGCTTGCCCGGCTTGGGCGCGTTGGCCGCGTAGCCCATCACCCCGAACGCGTTGGGCGTACCCGGACGCAGCGCGAAATCGTCCATCTCGTTGTTGAGCAGCACGCCGGTGCCCTTGGGGATCAGCCCGGAGCCGTATAGCAGGTTGACCGTCTGGGTGGCGCCGACGCGGTTGCCTTCGCCGTCGATGATCGAGAAATGCGTGGTCTCGTCGTCTTCCAGCGGGGTCGGCTGGCCGGACAGCAGGTCGCTGGGCGTGGCCTTCTCCGGATTGATCGTCGAGCGCAGGCCCACCGCGTAATCCTTGCTGAGCAGGATGCGCTGCGGCACGTGGGTGAAATCCGGGTCGCCCAGGAAGAAGGTGCGGTCGCGGTAGGCGCGGCGCATCGCTTCCACGGTCAGGTGCACGCGGTGCACCGGGTCCATGGTCTTGAGATCGTAGCCCTCCAGGATCTGCAGCATGCTGGCCAGGGCGATGCCGCCGGAGGACGGCGGCGGCGCGGTGGTGATGGTCCAGCCCTTGTAGTCGAAGCGGATCGGGGTGCGCTCCTTGACCGTGTAGCCGGCTAGTTCCTCCGCGGTCCAGCGCCCGCCGGCCTGCTTCACCCCGGCGAGCAGCTTCTTGGCGGTGGCGCCGCGGTAGAAGCCGTCGAAGCCCTTGTCGGCCAGCAGTTGCAGCGTGTTGGCCAGTTCCGGCTGCTTGAACACGTCGCCCACCGCGATCGGCCGGCCGTTGCGCAGATAGACCTCGCGGGTGCCGGGATAGCGCTCCATCACCTTGCGCCGCGACTGGTAGCCCTCGGCCATCCGCTCGTAGACGGGGAAGCCGTCGCGGGCGATGCGGATCGCCGGCGCCAGCGACTGCCGCAGCGGCAGCCGACCGTGCTTGGTCGCCAGTTCCACCAGCGCCGCCGGCAGCCCGGGAATGCCGGCCGACCACGGCCCGTTGATGGAGCGATCGCGGTCCAGCTCGCCCTTGGCGTCCAGAAACGCGGCCGGCGTCGCCGACTCCGGCGCGGTTTCGCGCGCGTCCAGCATCACGTCCTTGCCCGTCTTGGCGTCGTGCAGCAGGAAGAACCCGCCGCCGCCGAGGCCGGAGCTGATCGGTTCGACCACCGACAGCGTCGAGGACACCGCCACCGCGGCGTCGAAGGCATTGCCGCCCTCGCGCAGGATCTGCAGGCCGGCCTCGGTGGCCAGGCGGTGGCCGCTGGCGATCGCGGCGCCGGGCGGATGCGCGGCCGGGGCGGTGGCGGTCGCCTCGGCGACCGGCGCCTCGGCCCACGCCGACGGCGTCAGGACCAGGGCGAGCAGCAGGACACGGCGGACGAGGCTTCTCATGCGGCGGGGGGCTCCTGTGGGTACAACTCGGGGTGGTCGCGCTGCAGGCGCTGCAGCTTGGCCAGCAATTGCGCGTGGGTCTCCGGGATCGCCGGGTCCGGGTCGATGCATTCCACCGGGCACACCACCACGCACTGCGGCTCGTCGAAATGGCCGACGCATTCGGTGCAGCGGGCCGGGTCGATCACGTAGATCGTCTCGCCCATGGCGATGGCCTGGTTCGGGCAGGCCGGCTCGCAGACGTCGCAATTGACGCAGAGCTCGTTGATCTTGAGGGACATGTGGCGCACTTCGGCACTGACCGGTGCAGTTTACCGGATCGGGGCGGCACGGCCCTGCGAAGGCGGCGCCGGGGCGCGGAACGCTGTAATGCAGCGCAAGGCGGCTTGGGCAACTACCACGATGTGGCGCGGCACGCAGCAGAACTGCGCAGCGCAACCGCCCGTTGCGGGCGGCGCGGGATGGCGGAACCGGCGCGCATCGGCGCGCCGGTCCGCACGGGGCTTACTTGGCTTCGACGAAGATGTAGTCGGCGCCGGTCGGCTTGACCACGGCTTCGACGCGGGCGTTGTCGGCCGGAGCGCCGATGTAGACCACGCGCACGCCCTTCATGCTGTTGGCCTCGACCTTGGCGAACGCGGCGGCGATCAGGTCGGCCATCTTGGCCGAGGCCGAGGAACCGAACGCCAGCATGTTGCCCGGCTGGATGCCGCGGCCGATGGCGGTGGTGGCGCTTTCGACCTGGCGCTCGTACTTGGCCTGGAACTCCGGATCCGATTCCGGCGGCAGGTAATACAGGAACGGGCTGTTGGTGACGTTGCCCATGTTCTGGATCGCCACTTCCTGCAGGTACTTCTTCCAGCCGGCGTCGTCGTCCTTGGCCGGGGCGGTCAGCGCGGGCTGCGCGTCGGCGGCCGGCTTGGCGGCTTCTTCCTTCTTGCAGGCGGTGAAGCCCAGGGCCAGCGAAGCGATCAGCAACGCGCGTGCGGTGGTGTTCATGGAACGGCTCCCTCTGTGTCGTCAGTGAATGGTGGTCGGCTCAGCGCTGCGCGGCGGCCTGGCGGGCCTGGACCAGCGCCTGCACCACCGACGGCGGCACGAAGCCGGAGACGTCCCCGCCCAGGCGCGCGATCTCGCGCACCAACGAGGACGAAATGAAGCTGTGTTGCTCGGCCGGGGTGAGGAACAGCGTCTCCACCTCCGGGATCAGATGCCGGTTCATGCTCGCCATCTGGAACTCGTATTCGAAATCCGACACCGCGCGCAGGCCGCGCAGCAGCACGCCGCCGCCGACCGAGCGCACGAAATGCGCCAGCAGCGTGTCGAAGCCCAGCACTTCCACGTTGCGGTGCCCGGCCAGCGCCTCGCGGGCCAGCGACACGCGCAGGTCCAGCGGCAGGGTCGGCCCCTTGGAGGGGCTCTGCGCCACGCCCACGATCACCTGCTCGAACAGCGGTGCGGCACGGTTGACCAGATCGATATGGCCGTTGGTGATCGGATCGAAGGTGCCGGGATAGACGGCGATGCGGCTATGGGCCACGGTCATGCGTCGGGTACCGCGTGAAGGTCGCCGGGAAGTGTAGCAGCGGTGCGCCGGTACAGGGCAGCGCGCACCTCGCGGCTGCCGCCCTCGCGGTACAGCGCCCAGGACGCCGGCACTGCGGGCGCCTGCCCGGCCGGCGACTCCAGGTACAGCCAGGCATCGGCCGCCAGCCGCGCCGGCAG
>NZ_AQOI01000141.1:0-2600 GCF_000364665.1 Xanthomonas sp. SHU 199 | reverse complement strand
CCGGATCGCCGTCGGCCAGCGCGTCGCGGGCGGCGTCGGTCAGCGCCTTGAGCCGCGGCGCCTGCGGCTGCCAGGGCAGATGGCCGAAGGTCGGCGCCAGGTGCTGGGTGTCGAAGAAGGTCAGCAGCGCGTCGGCGACCTGCGCATCGCCACCGGCCAGGTCGCGCGCGGCCGCGCGCCAGGTGCGCTGCGCGTCGTAGCCGCGGTCGTTCCAGGCGAAGGCCAGTACCCCGGCCACCGCCGGCCGGCTGGCCACTTCCTGGTTCATCGGGTTGGACACGATGCCGCTCAGCTCCGCCGACAGCCCGGCCTGGCGGCGGTCGTACGGCGCCAGCAGCAGGCGCCCGGCGGTCTCGGCGAAGTCGTTGACCGGATAGTTGTCCCACAGCAGGGTCTTGCGCCCGAACGCCTTGGTCGCGTTCTTCGCATCGCTGACCGAGATCGACGCCGGAACCACGTCGGTGCCGGTCCACTGCACCACCACGCGCGGATCCAGCGCCTTGCGCAGCGTCGCCTTGTACGGCGACTCGGTGACGTTGTAGTACTCGGTCGGCACCATGATCAGCGCACCGTGGCCGGCCGCGGCGATGTCCGCCTGCACCGCGTTGAGCAGTTGCGCCTGCGCAGTCGCAGCGGCCTGCTCGCCGGCCGGGCCGAACGCGGTGGCGTCGCCGGGGCAGTTCCACTTGGTGTATTCGATGTCGTCGAAGGCGATGTAGAAGCTGCGCACGCCGCGCGCGCGCAACGCGGCGAACTTGCGCCGGATCGCCTGCAGGTCGGCCGCGTCGCTGTAGCAGATCGACGGCCCCGGCGAGAGTGCGTAGACGAAGTTGATGTGCTCGCGGTTGGCGACCGCGGCCAGCTTGCCCAGCGCCGCCAGCGTGGCCGCCGGGTAAGGCGCGCGCCAGCGGTCGCGCGCGAACACGTCGTCCTTGGGACTGTAGATGTAGGTGTTGGCCTTGAACCGCGCCAGGAATGCCAGGTGCGCGGCGCGTTCGGCCATGCTCCAGGGCTTGCCGTAGAAACCCTCGATCGTGCCGCGCACCGGCATCGCCGGCGCGTCGGTCACCGCCACCGAGGCGATGCGCCCGTGCGCGACCAGTTGCCGGAAGGTCTGCGCCGCGTGGTACAGGCCGGCGCCGTCGCGGCCGGCCAGCACGATCAACGTGCCCTGGCCGCTGGCCATGCTGCCCAGCGCATAGCCTTCTGCGCGTTCCGGCACGTCCAGGTCGACGGCGGCCAGCGCATCGCGCACCGGCGCCGCGTCGACGGTGCCGAGCACCACCGACACCGCCTGCGGGTCGTGCGGCAGCGTGCTGGCGCGGCGGATGCGGGAAACCCCGGCCTCGCGCAACACCGCGCGCACCAGCGCGTCGGTGGCCGGGTCGGCCTTGCCGGCCTGCACCAGCACCACCGACGGCCCCAGCGGCAGCTCCGGCCCGAGCAGGCGCAGCGAGGTCGGCGTCGGGTACACCGCCGGCAGGGTGGCCGGCGGCGCCGCCAGCGCGGGCGCGGTCGCCGCGGCCAGCAGCGCGAACGCCAGGATGTGGCGGCCAAGGCCGCAACGGCCAATACGCTCGGTTCGCATGCGCCCACCCTCGACTGGTATTTCAGTGATTTTGAAATGGTATATACCACTTCCGCCGGCGCGTCGACGCGCGGCGGCGATGGCGCTGCAATGTGGCCGTCCCATGCTGCAGCGACACTTGCATGGCCCGCGCAAGATGCGACATAACCGCAGGCAGTGGCGCGGCCCGTTGCCCGCCCGCCATGCCTGCGCTGACGCGACGCAGACCGGCGAAAAATCAAACATTTGTTTAAAACACCCGCAACTTCGCCGAACTGGACAGCAATGCCGGCTTCGCGCAGACTGCCGCCCTTTCCGCTGCTTTGTTCCCGATGGCGCGACTGCTGCTGCTGCATGGCCCCAACCTCAACCTGCTCGGCACCCGCGAGCCGGGCGTATACGGCCATGCCACCCTGGCGCAGATCGATGCCGCGCTGCTGGCCCAGGCCAGCGCCGCCGGCCACGCGCTGGAGAGCCTGCAATCCAACGCCGAGCACGTGCTGGTGGAGCGGGTGCAGGCCGCGCGCGGCGACGGCACCGCCTTCATCCTGATCAACCCGGCCGCGTTCACCCATACCTCGGTGGCGCTGCGCGACGCGCTGGCGGCGGTGGCGATCCCGTTCATCGAGATCCACCTGTCCAACCCGCACAGCCGCGAGCCGTTCCGCCACCACAGCTATTTCAGCGACCACGCGGTCGGCGTGGTCTGCGGCTTCGGCGCCGACAGCTACCGCTATGCGATGGACGCGGCGCTGACCCGGCTGGGAGCGGCCGCATGAGCCGCGCCCACGCCCGACCGGCACCGCATACCCCCGTCTGAGTCCCCGGGCCGCGCGCCCGGTCTTTTTCAAAGTCACCTCACGAGGCCGTTATGGATCTCCGCAAAATCAAGAAACTGATCGACCTGCTGGAAGAATCGAATCTCGCCGAGATCGAGATCAAGGAAGGCGAGGAAAGCGTGCGCCTGGCGCGTACCCCCAAGGGCATGACCGCCAGCGCGCCGCAGTACGTGGCCGCCGCCCCGGCGGCCGCG
>NZ_AQOI01000140.1:0-1253 GCF_000364665.1 Xanthomonas sp. SHU 199 | reverse complement strand
TGGCGTCAGCGCCGCGGCGGCCGGCGAGCGCTGCAGCGCCTCGGCGACATTGGCGAAGCCGTGCAGCATGCGCAGTTGCTGCTGCGCTGCCGGCCGCACTGCCAGTTCGCGGCCGAGCAGCAGCGCCAGCAGGCCGGCGCCGGCCAGCACCAGCGCGATCACCAGCGCCAGTTGCCCGAACAGGCTGCGCGGCCAGCCGGCGACGCGGGAAGCCGGCGCGCTCACGCCTGCGGCTCCGGCGGCACGTACACATAGCCCACGCCCCACACGGTCTGGATCAGCCGCGGCGTGCGCACGTCGTCCTCCAGCAGCTTGCGCAGCCGCGCCACGATCACGTCGATGCTGCGCCCCAGCGGCTCGTGTTCGCGGCCGTGCGCCAGGCTGGAGAGGCGGTCGCGGCTCAGCGGCTGCTGCGGGTGCCGCAGCAGCACCGACAGCACCGCGAACTCGGCGGTGGTCAGCTTCAGCGGTTCGCCGTCGCGGCGCAGCTCGCGCCGGCCCAGGTGCAGGCGGAAGCGGCCGAAGCCGATCTCGCCGCCCTCCGGTTGCGGTGCGCCGGCGCCGCCCGGGCGGGTACGGCGCAGCACCGCGCGGATCCGCGCCAGCAGCTCGCGCGGGTTGACCGGCTTGGGCAGGTAGTCGTCGGCGCCGATCTCCAGGCCGACGATGCGGTCGATCTCGTCGCCCTTGGCGGTCAGCATCACGATCGGGGTGGCGTCGCCCTGGCCGCGCAGGCGCCGGCAGATCTCCAGGCCGTTCTCGCCGGGCAGCATCAGGTCCAGCACCACCAGGTCGTAGTGGCCGCGCGCCAGCGCCTGCTGCAGCTGCATGCCGTCGGCCACCGCCTTGACCGCGAAGCCCTGGCTCTCCAGGTAGCGGCACAGCAGGGCGCGCAGGCGGTCGTCGTCGTCGACCAGCAGCAGGCGGGGAGCGGGCGCGGCATCGTCCATGGACGCCACTATCGGTTGCGCCGCGGCCCCGCGGCAACGGCTGCCGCGGCGCAACTGTAAGCGGATGTTTCCGCCGCGGCGTTCGGCAACATTTGCTGGCCGATGCGGCGCCCGCGGCGCCGGCGCCATGGCTACGGTGACGCTCGGCAGCACGCCGCTGCCGTCATCGGAGAACGCCATGTCGCTGTCCCGTCGCATCACTCCCTTGCTGCTGGCGCTGGCCGCCGGCGTCCTGGTCGCGCCCAGTGCACCGGCACGCGAACACACCCGCACGCGCACCGCCGGCGGCGCCGAGGGCGCCCG